>WRJU01000167.1 GCA_009778425.1 Pseudomonadota bacterium | reverse complement strand
GTTTACAGCAGGTCGTATTCGGTCAGTTTGCGGCGCAAGGTATTGCGGTTGATGCCCAGCAATTTGGCGGCAGTGCTCTGGTTGCCGCCAGCGCGTTCGAGTACGAATTGGAGCATGGGTTTTTCAACGCATTTCATGACCATATCATAGACCGGTACAGGGTTTTCGCCATCGAGATCGTTGAAATACTGTTCCAAGGTACGCGCTACGGCGTCGGCGATTCCGTTGTTGTTGCAAGAGTTCATGCGGCCAATTCTCGTAATGTTTCAGTAGTTTCGTTCATTGCGCGGTCGAAGCTCCCGCCTGCTTCGGCCAGGCGGCCAAAGAATTCGTCGATGGCCGCGCCTTGGGCATCAGGGTCGCCAAGCTGGTTCATGGCGCGGCGGAAAGCCGATGATCCGGCAAGGCCACGGGTGTACCAGCCAATGTGCTTGCGCGCGATTTTCACGCCGGTCTCCACACCGTAAAAGGCGTGGATGTCGGCCAGGTGCACGCGGCAGATTTGGTGGATTTCACTCACAGGCGGCGCGGGCAGGTGTTCGCCGGTTGAGAGGAAATGTTCGATTTCGCGGAAAATCCAAGGCCGCCCCTGGGCTGCGCGCCCGATCATCAGGCCGTCCGCGCCGGTATGATCGAGGACGTAACGGGCCTTTTCGGGCGAATGGATGTCACCGTTGGCAATCACCGGGATGCCGACCTGGCGGACGACTTCGGCGATGCTGTCGTATTCGGCCTCGCCCATATATTGATCGGCGCGGGTGCGGCCATGAATGGCGAGCGCACGCACACCGCAATCTTCGGCGATGCGGGCGATGGCAACGGCGTTTTTGTTGCTGCGGTTCCAGCCGGTGCGGATTTTGAGCGTGACCGGCGTGTCTGGCACAGAGCACACAACGGCGTCGAGAATGCGGGCAACGAGCGCCTCATCCTGCATGAGAGCCGAACCCGCCATGACGTTGCAGATTTTTTTGGCAGGGCAGCCCATGTTGATGTCGATAATCTGCGCGCCGCGCTCGGCGTTGTAGCGCGCGGCCTCAGCCAGCATCGCGGGATCGGCTCCGGCGATCTGCACTGCGATCGGCCCCGGTTCCCCTGCGTGGTCGGCGCGGCGGCGGGTCTTGGCGCTGCCGTAGAGCAGGGAGTTGGAAGTCACCATTTCGGAGACCGCCAATCCCGCACCCATGCGTTTGCATAGCATACGGAAGGGACGGTCGGTGACCCCGGCCATGGGGGCGACGAAGAGATTGTTCCGCAGGGTAAAACCGACGTACTGCATGGGGATGTGCCGCAAGAGGGGCGCACATTCTACCCTATGCGCTCCGTGGGGAGCGCGCAGGGCAGGGAATAAAAACTTTCGGGGCCTTGGATGGAAGCATCCAGACCCCGAAAGGCATGTCAGACTAGCCGTGGCGAGATGCCACTACGTCGTGTTCAGCGGTGAATCGTGCTGCGCCGACGGCGAACCACAAAACCGACTATGCCCAAGCCTGTCAACAGCATCGCGTAGGTTTCGGGTTCGGGAACCGGAACTGCCGTGACCGAAATGCCGAACTGAAGCGTGGTCTGTGCAGACTCTTGAGTCTTGAAGCCGTAGCAGGACGTCGTCATCTTCCCCCCGCTGATCGCGCTACATACGTCCGCATCAAACTGCATGATGGCGTTGGGTCCGCTGGTCTGGAAGTAGTTGAACTGGTAGGTCTGCCCATCGTATGTGAACGTATCGTAGATCGTAGGCATTGCGACAAACGCGAAAAGGTCGTCGTTACAATTACCCCAGGGGCAGGTTCCACCGACGTTGGGCGTTTCGTAGAAGAATATCTTGAAGTCTTTCGTCAAGGTTTCTATGGGAAGCGCGTCGTTGAAATAATCCCTCAGATCGACGGACACCTTCAACGTAGCTTCCTGGAGGTGATGGAAGTCTGCGGTGATTTCGTTGTTGGTGTGCGTGAACATGTTGACCATATTGACGGAGCCGCCGGACTTGATCCATCCCTCACCATGCGGTTGGGTGATGGTCAGGCTGCTGCGTGAACCGTTCGGGTTATAACCGAGGATTGCGCCATCGGTGCCATTCTCGGATCCCCAACTGAGGGTAGTGGCACCGGTTCCCGTCCAGGAGGGTTGTACCGATGAATTGCCTTGGAGCCCCCAAATGGCACCTTTTTTGCTGGCTGTGCCGTAGTAGGGAGTTGAGCCAATATAAGCATATGAAATTTTGTTTGGACTGGAGTCGAAAACGGCAGCAGTCCATTCCATGTCGATCGAGTAAGACCAATACTCGACGACGGCCGCCTGAGAAGCCGAAACCGCACAAGCCAGGACGCTGGCAGCAAACAAGTTGCAAAGTGTTCTTTTGTTCATGGTGAAACCTTCCCTTCAGAGTTTTACGAGCCACAAATCTACGTGTAAACACTTATAGCAAAAACCGAGCCTATTTGCAAGATGTTGATTTTATTGGATAAAATTTTGTAGTGACTTTAATGTGTAAAAAAAAGCGACGGTTTTGTATCTTTCCTGTTTTCCGAATGTCTATCGGGTCACTATGCGTTTTGGCGTGGAGGGAAGCGGGCAGGAACAAAAAAAGCCTTCGGGGCTTTTCAGGCCCCGAAGGCTTCAGGTACTTCGCGACGCAGTGCTTGGCGTCGCTATCCGTTCATCGTTCAGCGGCGAATCGCGTTGCGCCGACGGCGAGCGACGACACCGATCATGCCCAAACCCGCCAGCAGCATCGCATAGGCTTCAGGTTCCGGAACCGCCGTCGTGATCGAGAGGTTGAACATCACGTCGGTTCTGTTGTTCTCCATCGTCGTGAAACCATAACAGGAACCTCCCGCAAAGCCCATCGCGTTGCATGCGGCATTCGAGAGTTCTTTGATTTGTCCAGTGGTTTCAAAGTAATTGAGGGTGTACTGCTGACCGCCGTATGTGAACGTGCTTGTGAGGTCTATCCCGGCGATGACCGCAAAAACGTCGTCCTCGCATAGTCCCCACGCACACTGTCCTGGGACATTCGGCGTTTCATAGAAATGCACATCGAACGACTTGGTGATATTTTGAACCTTGTCGCCGGTGCCGGGGAGCAACAACTGAACCGTCAGATCCAGCGTAGCGCGCTCAAGGGTTTTGAAATTGCCCGCGATCGCGCTGTTGAGGTGCGTAAACATATTTGCGCTTGTGGTGTAGACCTCTTGCCCCTCAAAAGAGGTGGTGACACTCCCGGTAACGTGTGGCCGGGTGATCAGGAGCCCGCTACGCGCACGATCCGGATTGCTGTTGAAGAAGCTGCCGTTGGTGGCGCCCCAACTGATCTCGGTGGCGGAAACATACGGACTTCCAAGACCGGTGGAATAACCGGGTATGCCTGCGTCAAAAATAGTTGAACCCGGATTGATGTTCCATTGCATGTCGAGCACAATGTCCCAACTATTGACAACGGCCGCCTGCGACGCTGAAACAGCGAACGCCAGGACGCCGGTGGTAAGCAATTTGCTGATCGTTCCTCTTTTCATGGCTAGCCCTTCCTCTGGGTGTTACAAACGGATAGTGAAAACTATGCGTTACCCACGCAAGAAACGAGCCACTTTATATGCGTTTGATTTTTTTTTGAAAAAAATTTTCCTAACATATAAAATGTAAAAAAATCTGACAAATATTTCACACTTTCGCAAATTTCACGCTTTCGCCAATCGCCTGAGCGCCAGCCGGATACCCTCGGCAACTTCCACGTCATCGGTAAGCTCTTTCATGGAGGCGAGCGCTTCCCGCTCGTTGTAACCCAGGGCGAGCAGGGCATCGAGGATGTCGCCCCGGTTGCCGGGAGCTGATGCGTTGGCTCGGAATGACTGTTCCGGCATGCCGGGGGGGGCGTCGAGTTTGCCGCGCAATTCCAGGAGCAGGCGCTCGGCGGTCTTTTTGCCGATACCGGGGATTTTCATCAGGCGGCCGGTTTCCTGAAGCGCGACGGCCTGAGCCAGTTCGCTGATCGGTATGCCGGAGAGCACTGCCAGTGCCATGCGCGCGCCGATGCCGGAAATTTTGATGAGTTGGCGGAAAACCGTGCGTTCCTCGCTGGTGGCGAAACCATAGAGGAAATGGCCGTCTTCGCGCACGGCGAAATGAGTGTGGAGCCTGACCTTTTCGCCGCAAGCGGGCAGGTCGCAAAAGGTGCTCATCGGCACATCGATTTCATAGCCGATGCCCCCGGTTTCAACAAGGATTTGCGGCGGTTTTTTTTCCAGCAGGATGCCCGAGATGCGACCGATCATGACGACCTTCTTCCATTTTTGAGCCTTTCTCCCGACAGTGGGAGAGGGAGGAGAGAAGGATGATAAACCCTACTGCCATTGAGTGAAGGACAGGTTTTCGTTCAGCCAGCTTTCCAGTTCCTCCGGCGGCAGCGGGGGGGAGAACAGGTTGCCCTGGACGATCTGATAGCCTTGGGCCTTGAGCAGATTGCGCTGCGTCGAGTGTTCGACGCCCTCGGCGACGACCAGCAAGCCCATGCTGTCGCCGATGTGCATGACGGCGTTGGTCAGTGCCCGCGTGGATTGGTCGTGGCTGAGGGCGTGTACGAAGGACTGATCGAGCTTGAGTTCATTGACTGGCAGTTTACGCAGGTAGGCAAGGCTGGAATAACCGGTTCCGAAATCGTCGATCGACAGGCGCACGCCGAGGGCACGGATTTCGTTGATGGTTCGCATGACATTCGGATTTGAATCCATCAGTACGCCTTCGGTGATTTCAACCAGAAGGTCGCCAGGAAGCAAGCCGTGAGATCGAAGGATGGCCTCGATATATTGCGGTAATTTCAGGTTGTGGAAATCGATGGGTGACAGATTGACCGATATGGAGGGGATGGTGAAGCCTTGCTGTCGCCATTGCGCAAGTTGGCGGCAGGCTTCGTTCAATACCCACTGGCTCAGGTAATTCATCAAGCCGCTTTTCTCGGCCAGCGGGATGAAGCGGGATGGGGCGACATGGCCAAGCTGAGGGTCGTTCCAGCGCACGAGAGCCTCCATGCCATGCAGACGATGGGTCTCGATATTGACCTGGGGCTGGTAGTAGAGCCTGAGCTGGTTGGTTTCGAGCGCCACGCGCAGGGACGATTCGAGCGTGAAACGCTCCTTGGCGATCAGGTTCAACTGGCCGCTGAAAAAGCTGAAACAGCCCCGGCCTTTTTGTTTGGCCTGGTACATGGCCATGTCGGCCGCGTGAATCAGGGTGTCTATGTTGTTCCCGTTTTCCGGGAACAGGCTGATGCCGATGCTGGCTGCCGGGGACAGGGGAATTTCGCCGATCTGGCATGACTCGGAGAGCACGGCGAGCAGGCGACCGGCGAGTTCGGTGGCATGTACGCTGTCGCATTGAGTGAGGACGATAACGAACTCGTCCCCAGAATAACGGCAGAGGATGTCGACCTCGCGTATCGCTTCGCGCAGGCGCTCGGCGACGATGCGCAACAGCGCGTCCCCGGCAGGATGCCCAAGAGAATCGTTGACTTGTTTGAAGTGATCGACATCGAGGAACAGCACCGCCAGTTGCGTATTGTCGCGGATGGCTTGCGCAATGGCCTGGTTGGCCTGGATGTACAACAGGCTGCGATTGGGCAGGCTGGTGAGGCTGTCGAAAAAAGCCAGACGATGGATACGCGCGCGCGATTGGGCCTGTTCCATCGCCTGCGCGCACAGGGATGCCGCAACCTCGGCCAGTTGCGCGTGCAATTTGTTTGGGCGTCGGCATACGCGGTAGTAAAAGGCCAATACGCCGTCCACGCGGTTGTCGTGCGCCTTGATCGGAATCGCCCAGCAGGCCTTGTAACCCAACTCCAATGTTTCACGTTTACCGACCGTCCAGCCGGGATCGTTCTTGATGTCCCTGACGAGCACGGGCTCGCCATGAAAAGCGGCAAGCCCAAGGGAGGAAGACTGGGGACTGGGGTCGATGCCGTCGGTTTGGCTTATGTATTCGGTGGGGAAACCCGGCGCGGCCAGTGTGCGCAAGCGGCTATCGTTGCCGATTTGGGCGATGGTGACGGAGATTTCCGGTGCGATGCGGCTAACTTCCTGGCAGAGCAGGTTCAGCACCTCTTGCAGCGACTCCGTTTGCGCCATGATCTGGAGGACATGATAGCGCAGCGCCTTATGTACCTTGTTGAGCGTAATGTTTCGGGCAATGACAAGGTATAGGGTCTGAGCAGTGATTTCAATACGTGAAACGGATATTTCGGCCCATGCCCGCGTCTGATTTGGGCGCTCGATGGGCAATTCCACATAATGGCCGACGAGAAGGCCGATACCGGACTGCACGGGGGATTGAGTTTGTTGATCGTTTTTCAGAGGAGGCAATAAAAGAGAGATATTGGCTCCCTGTACGGTTTCCCGGCTGCGCCCCCATAAGCGCTCTGCATTGCTATTGAAAAAAACGATCTCGTCGTCTTTGTTGACTATAATGATGGCGTTTTCCGCCTGTTCGAGAATTTGAGGGTAAAACTGGGCAATTGACATATTGAGCAAGCTGCCAACTAACATTCATGGGCGGCAACAGGTTCGGATGATCTCCTCTGTAAAACTGCTGCCGAAACATAGTTGTCAGTATCCTCTATTTTACTTTGTCAGGCAGTGACGATGTACCTGAAGAGAGACAGATTTTGAGTCGATCCGGCATTGAGGTCGGCTGGTTTCTGATGCGAAGTGTCACTTTTTGTATATTATGATATTTCGCACCGAAATATATAACCGTCGAATGATGCGGCTTCGTGGTTTATCCAATTTACAAATACTGGCTTGTTATTTTATTGACGTATAGCCTATTTTTTTCTGTCCCTGCCGAGATTAAATCCAATCAATCAGTAATCAAATACAAAAACGAACGCTTTCCGGACAGAAAATCAAGTTTGGCATATTTGCCCCTGATGGCGGAGAGGGCGGGATTCGAACCCGCGTTAGGGTATTACCCTAAACACGCTTTCCAGGCGTGCGACTTAAACCACTCATCCACCTCTCCGTGGAAGGGGATGGATTCTAGCGGCTTCGGGCGCGGAGGGGAAGCGCCGCGTGTATGGGCAGGGGCGCGCGGGCGACGATGAGGTGAACGCGAAGAGCGGGTATCGGTTATCATCATGCTTTCCAGCAGCACAGTTCCTATGACAAAGTACGTCTTCGTTACTGGCGGTGTCGTTTCCTCGTTGGGCAAGGGCATCGCGGCGGCTTCGCTTGGAGCCATTCTGGAGTCGCGCGGCATCCGCGTGACTCATCTCAAACTCGACCCGTATATCAACGTCGATCCGGGCACGATGTCCCCGTTCCAGCACGGGGAGGTGTTCGTGACCGAGGACGGGGCGGAAACCGACCTCGATCTTGGGCACTACGAGCGTTTTTCAAGTGCCAGGATGTCCCGGCGCAATAATTTCACCACCGGGCAAGTGTACGACGCGGTGCTCAGAAAGGAGCGCCGAGGCGAGTATCTGGGCAGAACCGTGCAGGTGATCCCGCATATCACCGATGAGATCAAGACCAAGATCAAAGCCGGGGCCGATGGGGCCGAGGTGGCCATCGTCGAAGTCGGCGGAACGGTGGGCGACATCGAATCCTTGCCTTTCCTGGAAGCCATCCGTCAGATGGGCATCGAGGAAGGGCGCAGCAACACTTGTTATATCCATCTCACGCTGCTGCCGTACATTCCGACGGCAGGGGAGTTGAAGACCAAGCCGACACAACATTCGGTGAAGGAACTGCGCGAGATCGGCATCCAGCCCGACATCCTGCTGTGCCGCGCCGACCGCGCCATGCCCGCCGAGGAACGGCGCAAGATCGCGCTGTTCTGCAACGTGATGCCGGAGGCGGTAATCGAGTGCCTGGATTCGGACTCGATCTACAAGATTCCCGGCATGCTGCATGGGCAGATGATTGATGAAATCGTCTGTCACAAGCTCGGTATTCTGGCTCGCGCGGCGGA
>WRJU01000166.1 GCA_009778425.1 Pseudomonadota bacterium | reverse complement strand
CAGGGCGATGAACCCCTGATCGACCCCGGACTGATTGCCGCCGTTGCCGAAGGGCTGGCTGCCGATGTCGATGCGGCCATCGCCACCGTGGCCCACCCTCTCGCCGACGCGGATGAGGTTTTCAACCCCAATGTGGTCAAGGTCGTGTGTGACGCGCGAGGGCGCGCCCTGTATTTTTCCCGTGCCCCGATCCCGTGGGCACGGGACGATTGGGCTGGAGGCTGGAGTGGGCGCAATCAGCCGCTGCCGCCGGGGTTGCCGGTTTTGCGTCATGTCGGGCTGTACGCCTACCGCGCCGGTTTCCTGCGCCGCTACACGGCGCTGGTTCCCGCGCCCATCGAGCGATGGGAGTCGCTCGAACAACTGCGCGCGCTCTGGCATGGCTATCCGATTCGGGTATTAACACTTGACGCCGCGCCGCTCGGCGGGGTCGATACGGAGGAAGACCTGGCGCGGGTCAGGGCGGTTTTTGCGCATGGATGACCGTTGCCTTTGGCATTTTTCGGCATTCATTCCTGTCAACGAATCAAAAATTCTGAACATTCCAGGTTTGACCGCACCCCGCAACAAGGTTTAAGTTTCGTCTTTTGGTCGACGACGGCCGCCGTGATGGCGGCCTGGCTATTTTTAGAATGAGCAGTATTTTGGAGCAGACATGCGAGTGATTCTGTTGGGGCCTCCCGGCGCGGGCAAAGGCACACAATCGGTTTTCATCAGGGAAAAACTGGGCATCCCGCAAATTTCCACTGGGGATATGCTGCGCGCCGCAGTGCGGGAGGGCTCCCCCTTGGGGATTGAAGCCAAAAAAGTGATGGACGCGGGGCAACTCGTTTCCGATGACGTCATTGTCGAACTGGTCAGAAACAGGCTGACATGGGACGACTGCAAGCCCGGTTGCCTGCTCGACGGCTTCCCGCGCACTATCCCGCAGGCCGAGACGCTGAAGGATTCCGGCGTGACGATCGACATCGTGCTTCAGATTCACATCCCGGACGCCGAAATCGTCGACCGCATGAGTGGCCGCCGCGTACATCTGCCTTCTGGCCGCACTTACCATGTCCGCCACAACCCGCCAAAAGTTGAGGGCAAGGACGACGTGACCGGCGAAGAGTTGGTGCTGCGCGACGACGACCGTGAAGAAACCGTGAAAAAACGGCTGGAGGTCTACCACGCCATGACTGAGCCGCTGATCGAGTTCTACCGTAAATGGGCAGCGAACGACCCGCCGCGCGCACCGAGGATACGCAAGATTTCGGGACTCGGCTCGGTCAACGAAATCACGGCGCGGGTATTTGCCGCGTTGCGCTGAAACCACACCCGCCGTCGGCGCGCAGCTACTGCACTGCCCGACGGCGGAAATCGCGCGGGCGCACACCCAAGGCAAAGAGCACGGCAAAATAGCTCACTGCCCCGCTCACGACAATGATCGCAAGATGCGCCACGCGGTTGGCGCCGCTACGCGTGAGCCACGCCTGTGCCGAACCCGCACCGAACCACAGTACCACGCCCATCACGGTCAAGGCGGCAAAGACCTGCAGCGCAAAACGCAGCCAACCGGGTTGTGGGATATAGACCTTGCGCCGTCGTAGGCCAACGTACAGCAGTGTCGCGTTGATACAGGCAGCAAGGCCGATGGAAAGGGCAAGCCCGGCATGGGCGAAGGTGCCTGGAAAAATGGACTCCACCGCGCCACGCGCGCGCTCCGGGATATGCGTAAGAGCGTATGCCACAACGGGATGCGCAGCGCCCACGAAAAAAAGATTCATCAACTGCGTGGCAATCAGCGACAGGATGGCAATCTTCACCGGGGTACGTATGTCCTGGCGGGCATAGAAACTCGGGGCCAGCACCTTGACCAGAATCAGGCCGGTCAGACCAACACTGTACGCCAGCAGCGCATCGCGGGTGTGAAGCACATCAGTGGGGGTAAATTTGCCGTACTGAAATAATGTGGAAATAAGCGGTACGGCAAGCATCGCCAGCGCCAGCGTAGCGGGCAAGGTCAGAAGCAGGGTGAGCCGCAGCCCCCAGTCGAGGAGCGAAGAAAAATCCTCCATGCGCTGATCGGCATGGAGCTTGGAGAGGCTTGGCAGGAGAATCGTCCCCAGCGCGGCGCCGAGCAGGCCGGAGGGAAACTCCATGAAACGGTCGGCGTAGAAAAGCCACGACACGCTGCCAGTGGGAAGAAACGAAGCGATGATGTTGTTGATGACCAATGACAACTGACCGACCGATACCCCCAGGACAGCCGGCCCCATCAAGGCGAGGATGCGGCGCACTCCAGGAAAGGTGGGATCGAACTTGAAGCGCGGCAGCATGCCTATCCTCATCAAGGGGCGCACTTGCAGCAAGAGTTGCAACACGCCACCGAGAAACACCCCCCAGGCCAGCGCCATGGCAGGCGTATCAAAATAGGGTGCGGCAAACAAACCCATCCCGATGAGCGAGATATTGAGCATCGTCGGGGTGAAGGCCGGGATGATAAAACGGTTCCAGGTGTTCAGAATGCCTGCCGCCAGCGAGACCAGCGTGATGAACAGGATGTACGGAAACGTGACGCGGGTCAGTTTGACCGTCAGGGCGAACTTGTCCGCATCCCCATGAAAGCCCGGCGCCACGACGTGAATGAGGTAAGGCGCGCCCAGTACCCCAAGCAGGGAAATCACGGCCACCACCAGCGCAAGCAAAGTGGCAACCCGGTCGACCAAGGCGCGGGTTGCTTCCACACCCTGTTTGTTCTTGTATTCGGCCAGAATCGGAACATAGGCCTGCGAGAACGCCCCTTCCGCGAATAGACGCCGCAAGAGATTGGGAAGTTTGAACGCGATGAAAAAAGCATCGGTGGCCATCCCCGCGCCAAATACGCGGGCAATGACGAAATCGCGGGTAAAGCCAACAATGCGTGACAACAGAGTCATCCCGCTTACGGTAAAGAGAGTACGCAGAAGGTTCATGGAAGGGGTAAGCGGGATTTTTACCGTGCCAGCGGAAAGAAAGCTGGCATGATAATCGTTTGGCGCGTGAAAAGAATATGCCCGCATGAAGCCAGGAACATGGCGTGCTTATTTTGCGAGGGAGCCGCAAGCGCAAATACCTTGAACTTTCGCCTCTCAACAGATATACTTTATAGTTTCCTGACGAACCAAACACGAAAAAGAGTAAGCACACATGGCTCTCGACAATGCAACCAAGGCGCAAATCGTTGCCGATTATCAGCGCGCCCAGGGCGACACCGGATCGCCCGAAGTCCAGGTCGCGCTCCTGACCGCGCGCATCAATGGCCTGACCGGCCACTTCAAGGAACATGGCAAGGATCACCACTCTCGCCGTGGTTTGCTGAAAATGGTCAGCCACCGCCGCAAACTCCTCGACTACCTGAAGGATCGGGATGCCGGGGCTTATCGCAAGCTGATTGAACGGCTTGGTTTGCGCAAGTAAGGTTCTTGCGCAAACAGGCTCGCCGAAATAACCGGCCCTCCAACATAGACAGACAAAGCTGGGACGACCCGCCAAAGGGCATCCCGGCTTTTGTCGTTTCTGGCTAGAACCATTGCCGCAGAGTCGCGGCAGTCACGCTCAAAGGAATTCCCCTTGCCTACTTCGACCAAAAAAACTTTCACCTGGGGCACACATACCGTCACCCTGGAAACCGGCGAAATCGCCCGTCAGGCTGGCGGCGCGGTTCTCATCAACATGGAAGACACCGTTGTGCTCGCCTCTGTCTGCGCATCGAAGGATGTCAAACCCGGACAGGACTTCTTCCCGCTTACCGTCGATTACGTCGAAAAGTTCTACGCTGCTGGCCGCGTTCCCGGCGGTTTCTTCAAGCGCGAAGGGCGTCCCACCGAAAAGGAAACGCTCACTTCCCGCCTGATCGACCGCCCCATCCGTCCGCTTTTCCCGGACGGCTTCTATAACGAAGTCCAGGTCATCGCCCTCGTGCTGTCCCTGAACCCCGAAGTCGACGCGGACGTCCCGGCGATGATTGCCGCCTCCGCCGCGCTGGCCATCTCGGGCGTTCCCTTCAACGGCCCCATCGGCGCGGCGCGGGTCGGCTATGCCAACGGCCAATATCTGCTCAACCCCACCACCACCCAACTGGCCGACAGCGAACTCAACCTCGTCGTCGCCGGTACGGAAACAGCGGTGCTGATGGTCGAATCCGAAGCGCAGGAACTTTCCGAAGAAGTCATGCTCGGCGCGGTGCTCTACGGTCACGAACAAATGCAGCACGCGATTCGCGCCATCAATGAACTGGTTGAGGTCGCGGGCAAACCGGAATGGGACTGGCAAGCACCGCCCAAAAACGAAGCGCTCATCGCGCGCGTCACCGAACTGGCCCAGGCCGACCTCGAACAAGCATTCGCCATCACCAGCAAACAGGCGAGAAGCACGCGCCTTGCCGAAATTGAAAAAGCGACGCTCACCGCCGTTACCGAGGGAGTCGACGCGCCCCCTTCAGAGAACGCCGTCCGGGAAATTCTCTTCACCCTGGAATCGAATATCGTGCGTGGCCGCATCCTCAACGGCGACCCGCGCATCGACGGGCGCGACACCCGCACCGTGCGGCCGATCGACATCCGCACCGGCGTACTGCCGCGCACCCACGGCTCGGCCCTATTCACCCGTGGAGAAACACAGGCCCTGGTCGTCGCCACGCTCGGCACTGGCCGCGATGAACAGATCATCGACGCCATTGCGGGCGAATACCGCGAAAAGTTCATGCTGCATTACAACTTCCCGCCCTTCTGCACAGGCGAGACAGGCCGTTTCGGCGCCACCAAACGGCGCGAGATCGGCCACGGGCGGCTTGCCAAGCGCGCGCTGGTTGCCGTGCTGCCCAAGGCGGAAGACTTCAACTACACCATTCGCCTCGTCTCCGAAATCATGGAGTCCAATGGTTCCTCCTCGATGGCCTCGGTCTGCGGCGGCTCGCTCGCCCTGATGGATGCCGGGGTTCCGGTCAAGGCGCACGTCGCGGGCATCGCAATGGGACTCATCAAGGAAGGCAATCGTTTCGCGGTGCTCACCGACATCCTGGGCGATGAAGACCATCTCGGCGACATGGACTTCAAGGTCGCGGGCACGGAAAACGGCATTACCGCGCTGCAAATGGACATCAAGATTCAGGGCATCACCGGGGAAATCATGAAGGTTGCCCTCTCGCAGGCAGGCGAAGGCCGCCGCCACATCCTCGACCTGATGAAACAGGCCATCGAGGGCGCGCGCGGCGAAGTCTCCGAATACGCCCCGCGCATGATTGCGATGAAGATCAACCCGGAAAAAATCCGGGATGTCATCGGCAAGGGTGGCGCTGTCATCCGCGCCATGCAGGAAGAGACCGGAACCGTCATCGAAATCCAGGACGACGGCAGCATCACCATTTCCAGCGTCAGCGCCGAAGGCGCACAGGAAGCGAAGTCCCGCATCGAAGCGATTACCGCCGAGGTCGAGATCGGAAAGGTCTATGATGGCGTCGTGCAACGTCTGCTTGAGTTCGGTGCCATCGTCAATATCCTGCCGGGGCGCGATGGCTTGCTGCACATCTCGCAAATCGCCCACGAGCGCGTCAATAACGTAGCCGACTACGTCAAGGAAGGTCAGGCCGTGCGCGTCAAAGTGCTCGAAACCGATGATCGCGGCAAGATTCGCCTCTCCATGAAAGCCTTGCTTGAAGCGCCCAAACCGCCACAGAGCGAAGGCGCGTAACCGCTTTCCGCATGATTGCCTGCTTCTCCCCTCTCCCGCTTGCGGGAGAGGGCAATGCGGAAATAAGCGGTCAACAAACATGTTTCTTGCGTTTCGCTTCGCGAACGACTAGAATCGATCACTTTCTTTTTTGAACCCTCTTCAAACAGGACTTTCTCATGGCCAATTCGGCACAAGCCCGCAAACGCGCGCGTCAGGCAGTTACCGCCCGTGCCCATAACGCGAGCCTGCGTTCGCGCCTGCGCACAGCGATCAAGGCGGTGCGCAAGGCCGTCGCCAAAGGCGACAAGAGCATCGCGCAAGTTATCTACCGTTCTTCGACCAGCGTCATCGACAATATCGCTGACAAAAAAATCATCCACAAGAACAAGGCCGCCCGTCACAAAAGCCGCCTGTCGGCAGCGATCAAGGCGATGGCCTGACCCGTTTTGCCTGGAACATGAAACGGCGACTCGGAAGGGTCGCCGTTTTTGTTTTGGAAGAGGAAAAGCAGAAACATACACGCCTCTGCCCAAAACGCTCTAGACTTCTGCCTGTCGCCTTTCCCTGTGCCAGATACCATGAACTCCCCACGCCTGATCGAAGAAATCGCCGCCAAGATCGACGAAATCGGCGAACGCCTTTCCGGACTTGCAGCCAATAACCCCGCCCGCAGCCTCGAAAAAAATGTCAAGGCTGCCTTCGCGTGCGCAACCAATAAACTTGATCTCGTTCCCAAGGAAGAATTCGAGGTACAGCGCGAGTTGCTGCTCAAGGCACTCGACAGGCTGGCCGAATTGGAAGCCCGCGTCTCCACGCTCGAAGCTGGCGCGCAAACTTCCTCGTCATGACGTTTCGCTTGAACAAATAATTTGTCATAATCCATCCTGATTTTATCGGGATGGAGATTGGAATGACATTTGCGCTCGTTCGTACCCGCGCGCTCGATGGGCTGGCCGCACCCGAAGTCACGGTCGAAGTCCACCTCGCCAACGGCATGCCGTCCTTCACCCTCGTCGGTTTGCCCGATACTGAAGTACGCGAAGCGCGCGACCGGGTACGGGCTGCCCTGCTGATTTCCCAATTCGAATTTCCACAGCGCCGCATCACCGTCAACCTCGCGCCAGCCGATTTGCCCAAGGAAGGCGGGCGTTTCGACCTGCCCATTGCGCTGGGCATCCTGGCGGCCTCACGGCAAATACCGGCGCGCTCGCTCGAAGGGCAGGAATTTTGCGGGGAATTGTCGCTCGATGGCCGCCTTCGCGGCATCCGTGGCGCATTGGCCGCCGCGCTGGCCGCCAGAAGAGCGGAAAGGGCGCTGTTCCTGCCGCAAGTCAATGCCGATGAAGCCATCCTGGCGCGCGGGGTGACGATACAGCCAGCAGATTCGCTACTGACGATCTGTGCCCATCTCACCGGGCAGACCGCCATCCAGCCTCATGCCGCCCCTGCCCCGCCGGATGCAGGGACAATGGAAGATGACGCGCCGGACCTCCTCGATGTACGCGGCCAATTCCTGGCGCGGCGCGCGCTGGAAGTCGCCGCCGCCGGGGCGCACTCGCTGCTTTTCTACGGCCCGCCGGGGACGGGCAAATCCATGCTGGCCAAGCGTCTGCCGGGATTGTTGCCGCCCCTCGACGAAGACGAAGCGTTGGAAAGCGCTGCGGTATACTCGATTATCGGAAACTTCGACGCCAAACGTTGGCGCATGCGCCCTTTTCGTTCCCCGCACCACTCGGCTTCAGCCGCAGCACTGATCGGCGGAGGGAGTACACCGATGCCAGGCGAAATTTCGCTCGCGCACCACGGTGTCCTTTTCCTGGACGAGCTTCCCGAATTCGACCGCCGGGTGCTCGAATCCATGCGCGAGCCCCTGGAAGCCGGTGTAGTCTGCGTGTCACGCGCCCGACAACGCGCCGAATTCCCGGCGCGTTTTCAACTCGTGGCGGCGATGAACCCCTGCCCTTGCGGCTACTTCGGCCATCCGGCGCGCGCATGCACCTGCTCTCCCGCCCAAATCGCCAACTACCACGCGAAGCTTTCCGGCCCGATGCTCGACCGTATCGACCTCACCATCGAAGTGCCGCCCGTTTCCTATTCCGACCTGGCCGGACGCCCTGCGGGCGAATCGAGCGCCGCCGTCCGAGCCAGGGTGATCCAGGCGCGCGAACGCCAAATATCCCGGCAAGGCGTCCCCAACGCCCGGCTCGAAGCGGGGCAGATCGAAGAACTGTGCGCCCCGGACGCGGCGGGCGC
>WRJU01000165.1 GCA_009778425.1 Pseudomonadota bacterium | reverse complement strand
CTGGGTCTCTCGAAATTGACGAAACGCAGCGGGCGCTGTTCGCCAAGGAAGCGGGAAACAATATCGCTGTAGGATTCCGCTACGTCCGAATTCGCGAGGTGGATGGCGGGAATGCCTTGGTTGGACGCGTGGAGCACGGATTCGGATTCGGGGATGACCCCGAGCAGCGGAATGCGTAAAAGCTCCTGTACGTCCTTGTATGAGAGCATTTCACCGTTTTCGACGCGTTTGGGGGCGTAGCGGGTGAGCAGCAGGTGTTCCTTGACCGGTTCGTTGCCTTCGCGCGCGCGCCGGGATTTCGACTGCAGGATGCCGAGGATGCGGTCGGAATCGCGCACCGAGGAAACTTCAGGATTGGTGGTGATGATGGCCTCATCGGCGAAGGTAAGCGCCATGACCGCGCCATGCTCGATCCCTGCGGGCGAGTCGCAGATCGCGTAATCGAAGCCCATGCTGTCGAGCTCCTTGAAGATGGACTCGATGCCTTCTTCGGTAAGGGCTTCCTTATCGCGCGTCTGGGAGGCAGGCAGGATGAAAAGGTTGTCGTTGTCGCAGTGCTTGTCCTTGATGAGTGCCTGATGGAGCTTGGCTTCGCCGTGGATGACGTTGACAAGGTCATAGACCACGCGCCGCTCGCACCCCATGATGAGATCGAGATTGCGCAGGCCGACATCGAAGTCGATAACCGCTGTTTTGAAACCGCGCAAGGCTAGTCCCGAAGCGAATGCCGCGCTGGTGGTGGTCTTGCCTACCCCTCCTTTGCCGGAAGTAACGACGATGACTCTCACTTTTTCCCCTTGTATGGTTAGGCTGCTCTTAGTTGATCTGGAGCGGTTCGATAATGATGGATTGATTCTTGGCCGAAGATTTCATGCGTACAACAACTGCGCGGCCCGCAATGCTTTCATGGATGCCGCGTTCAAAAGTACGGTAGATGCCGGCGACCGCGACCAGTTCCGGGCCGAAGCAGGTTGCAATGATACGTGCGTTGGCATCACCGCGCGCCCCGGCCAGCGCCCGGCCTGCCAGGGGGCCGAAGCAATGGATGTTGCCGTCGGCAATGACTTCCGATCCGGGGCTGACGCCGGCGAGCAGCACGAGATCCCCCCCCTGCGCATAGATTTGCTGCCCCGACCGTACGACCCGGTCGATGTACAGGGTATTGGCCGACGAACCGGAAGCCGTGGCGGAACCCGATGTTTCGGCACTGGCAGGAGCCGCCGTTACCTGTGCCTGGGGGCGTTTGCCTGTCGCCGTCGGCACATTGCCGAGTACCGCCAGGCCAATGCGCCGTGCTCCCGCGAGAAGCGCTTCATCGGTCAGTCCGCATACTCCTACCGGTTGCAGCCGGTAACGCCGCAGCAACGATGCCAGCCCGTTCCAGTCGATGCCCTCGCTCGCATCGAGCGCCGAAAAATCGAGGATGGCCGGTTCCTGGTTGAACGTATCCGGCCGACCGCCGAGCATCCTGTGCATTTCATCGGCCAGCCCGGCAGGATCGGCGCGGTTCAACAAAACAAGAACCGCGTCCAGATTCATGTTATGGAACTTGACTGGCCGAATGGGAGCTGAATGTGGCATGAACGCAACAATAACCGATTGAACTTGGCAAGTCTAACGGTGAGGCGGTTTTCCGGCAAGGCTCAAGACAATCGCAAGAGACTTTTCAGGGTGAACACATGTTGGGGAACTGCCCCGACACTTCGGGTTTAATTCCCCTTCTTGGAGGAAAATTTTCGGGCAACGTTTTTTTCGCTGCCCGGCAAGTCATTTGGCGCGCATCCATGCCCGCGCCGTGTCCAGCATCCGGCAGGAGTAGCCCCACTCGTTGTCATACCAAGACAGTATCTTGACCAGCGTTTCGCCGTCCGGGCCGGACAATATGCGCGTTTGCGTGGCATCGAACGTGGAGGATACCGTGGTGTGGTTGAAGTCGGACGACACCAGTGGGTCGTTGTTGACCGCGAGGATGCCTTTCAGCGGGCCATCGGCGGCGGCGATCATGAGCGCGTTGATTTCTTCTTTCGTCGTGGCGCGCTCCGGGGTGAAGGTCAGGTCGACGAGCGAGACGTTCAGCGTCGGAACCCTTAGCGCGAAACCGTCGAATTTTCCTTTGAGTTGCGGCAATACCAATCCGACAGCCTGGGCCGCGCCGGTTTTGGTCGGAATGATGTTGGCCGCTGCGGCGCGCGCCCGGCGCAAATCCGAGTGATACGCATCGACCGACACCTGATCGTTCGTGTAAGCGTGTACGGTGGTCATCAGCCCCTGCCGGATGCCGACGGACTCGAAGAGCACCTTGGCGACCGGCGCGAGGCAATTGGTGGTGCAGGAAGCGTTGGAGACGACCGTCATTGCGGACGTAAGCACGTCTTCATTGACGCCATAGACGATCGTGGCATCTACATCGTCGCCGCCTGGCGCGGAGATGAGCACCTTTTTCGCGCCCTGCGCCAGCAAGGCTTGAGCTTTTCCCTTGCTCGTGTAAGCGCCGGTGCATTCCAGCAGTACGTCCACACCATATTGCGTCCAGTCGATGTCTTTGGGAACCATAGTGAAACGGAAAGGAATTTTCTTGCCATTGACGATCAATATACTGTCGCCTTCGGCCTCGACCGTTGCGTTGAAGCGCCCGTGCGTAGTGTCGTATTTCAGCAGGTGGACATGAGTGGCAAAATCACCGGGGGCGTTGATGGCGACTACATCGAGTTCGTCCTGTAGCCCTCGTTCATAAATGGCGCGAAAGACACAGCGGCCAATGCGGCCAAAACCGTTGATGGCGACCTTGATAGGCATGAAGTTCTCCTTGTGGGTTGTGTCTGACTGGCAACGGAATGACGGAATTGCCGCTGCCGCAAAAAAGAGATTTTAGCGGTGAAAGGCAAATGTCCAAAGCAGAACCTTGCTGTATCCTGATGTGCGGTTTTTGTTCCGTTCTCCCGGAAAGATGCTGGTTGATACTCCTGTCATTTTTCAAACTGACTATACTATAAAGGTTGTTGGGTAGCACATGGCATCCCGGTTGCTGAATCCGAGGGGTAGGCGTGGGACTCGTGCGGCAGAGCCGGACAAAAATGCGCCGCTGCCATGACTACGTATCCGTGGAGGTCTCGTATGAACAAACGATCAATTCTGGCCGCTATCTTGCTGTGCATTACACCGCTTCTCGTCGGCGGCTGTGTTTCCAATCTTGGCGGAGACGACTATTCACGCTGGGAAACGCGCAGGGTCATGAGAGTCCGATTCGCCACCGTCGAGAGTGTGCGTCCGGTGAATCTGGGGGGGACAAGGAGTCCCGTCGGTTCGATGGCGGGCGCTGTCGCGGGAGGGGTGATCGGCAGTTCTCTCGGTGGCAGGGGCACAACCTCTTCGGCCGTCGGAACCGTGATAGGCGCTGTCGCGGGTGGCCTGGGCGGCGCGGCTCTGGAAGAAGCCGCTACCCGCAGACCGGGGGTGGAAATTACCGTCGAACTCGACAGAGGCGAATACCTGGCGATTGTGCAGGAGGACAATGGCGAAGATTTCCAACCCGGCGAACGAGTGAGGCTGGTCGGAGACTGGCAAGAGACACGGGTGACGCGATAGGGACGTTCAAGAGAATACGTTTCCACGCAACACGTTTTTCTCCCCTCACCCGCGCAGACGGGATAAGTATGTGCCGTGCCCAAGTGAGTCCGGCGGCTACAGGAGTTGCGCTCTGTGCGTGTTCAGGCCGACACGCTGCGATTTGTGGCGGGGCGGGTGGCGAAGCATGTGGTGAGCCGGGCGAGTGCTTCGGGGAGGTGCAGGGGCTTCAATATGTAGTCGTTGCCGCCGTTCTCGAAGCTGCTGATGATTTGATCAATCTCCGCCTGCTCGATCATGAAGAGAATGGGAATGTCGGCCCAGGCTGGCATCGACTTGATCCGGCGACCCAGTTCAAAGCCCTTGATGCCGGGTGAGGCCGCATCAAGCAGAATCGCGTCAGGCGAAACGAATTCCAGGCATTTCAAGGCTCCATCGGCGTTTTTCGCCGATAAGGCGGTATAGCCTGCGGCAAGTATCCCTTTGCAGAGCAGATTGAGCGTGTCGGTTGATTCATCCACTACGAGTACGAGGGGAGGGGCAGTAGATGAAGGAGATAAATCGGTTATAGATGTTTGAATATTCATTGTGAAATCCTGAATAAAACTTATCGCGTTCAATTAACGCAAAAAACACGGAAAACTTATACGCTGAAAGCCACGGATAGCGGAAACCACTTATAAATGAACTGCTTGATGTATGTACTAATCCTCGCTGATGCAACGGCTGATTGTGGAAAGTACGCATGCTTTTGGAATTGCTATATGATTTTCCTATTATTTGATAGGATTTTGTAATAACCTCTGGCGCGAAGCGTTACCGTTACTGAATGGGTGCGACCGGCAAATTTTCCTGCTTGAGCACAAAGACGGCATCCATGCCGCCGCGCGTTGGGAGCCAGGCGAAAGGCAGCGTCGGAAAGGCGTTTTCAACCAGTTCCCGGTTGTGGCCGACTTCGACCGCGAGGATGCCTCCGGGATAGAGATGGTGCGCGGCCTCGAAAATCAAGTGGCGCACGATGTCCAGCCCATCTTCGCCCGCTGCCAGTGCCAGAGCCGGTTCGTGCAGGTATTCGGGTGGCAGTTGCTCCATTGATTCGGTGGTGACGTAGGGCGGGTTGCAAAGGATGAGGTCGAACAGGCGGCCATCGAGGGAGCCGAAGAGATCGCTCTGCGCGGGTTCGATGCGTTCATCCAGCCCGTATTCGGCAATGTTGCGTTGCGCGACAGCGAGCGCGTCTGCGGAAATGTCGGCAGCCACGATGTCGGCGTTGGGGAAAGCCTCCGCCATCAGGATGGCCAGACAGCCGGAGCCGGTGCAGAGGTCGAGCGCGCTGGTGACGGTTTCCGGGTCTTCGATCCAGGGCGCGAACGCATTGTTGTCGAGCAACTCGGCGAAATAAGAGCGCGGTACGATGACGCGCTCGTCGACATGGAAGCGGTACGCGCCAAGCCAGGCTTCATGGACGAGATAGGCGGTGGGAATGCGGTCAATGGCGCGGCGGTCGATGTTTTCGAGGAGCGCCATGCGCTCGTCGGAGGGAATGCAGGCGTCGAGAAACGGCTCCAGCCGGTCGGGCGGCAGCGCCAGGGTGGAGAGGATGAGCCACGCGGCTTCGTCGTAAGTGTCGCCGACGCCGTGGCCGCAAAAGATACCGGCGCGGTTGAAACGCGTTACCGCGTAACGCAGCCAGTCGCGCACGGTAACGAGTTCGGCAAGCGGTCCGCTGTCGTGGTTTTCTTCTTCTTCAGGATGGTCGCCGTGCTTGTACTGATGGTTGCTGCTCATAGTCCCCCGCAAGGAAAACCGCGCATTACGTCGCGGCAGTGAGCGCGGCAGGTGGGGCTTTCATGCCAGCCTTAGTCCGCATTGAGGTTGAATAGCTGGAAGGACGCCTCTGGGTGGTTTTCCTCCAGGCCGGGAATGGAAAGAATATCATCGGCGGCATTGTCAGAGACTTTCTTCCGCAGAAGGTGGCTCCCGCCATTGTTGATGAGCCAATGCAGGTTGGTGGGCGAATCGGCGTTGGCCAGGGCTTCTTCGAGGATGATTCTTTCTTCATGGTAGAGCCGGTAGAGGTCTTGCTCGAAAGTCTGCGAGCCGGGAGCAAGGCTTTGTTCCATCGCTTCCTTGATGCTGGTGAGCGCGCCGGTTTGTATCAGGTCGGCGATGTGGCGGGTGTTCAGCAGAATTTCCACCGCTGGGATGCGTTGCCCGTTGGGCTGGGTGACGAGGCGTTGCGAGATGATGGCGCGCAAGGCGATGGAAAGATCGAGGAAAAGCAGTTCCCGGTTTTCGAGCGGGAAGAAGTTCACGATCCGGTTCAGGGCGTGATAGGCATTGTTGGCGTGCAGGGTGGCAAGGCAGATGTGTCCGGTCTGTGAGTAGGCAATGGCCGCCTGCATGGTTTCGCGGTCGCGGATTTCCCCGATCAGGATGCAGTCCGGGGCCTGCCGCATCGCATTGCGCAGCGCGTTGTGCCAGCTATGGGTGTCGATGCCGATTTCGCGCTGGTTGACAATGGATTTGCTGTGGCGGAAGAGAAATTCGATGGGGTCTTCGACCGTGAGGACGTGGCCGGTGCTGTTGCGGACGCGGTGGTCGACCATCGCCGCCAGCGACGTGGATTTTCCGGAGCCGGTGGCTCCTACCATCAGGACCAGGCCGCGCTTTTCCATCACCAGCTCATTGAGGATGGAAGGCAGCCCCAGGGAGTCGATGGTCGGGATGTCGCCCTGGATGTAACGCACCACGATGGCGACCGAACTGCGCTGCCAGAACGCGTTGATACGGAAGTTGCCCAGGTCTTGCCGCCCGAAGGAAAGATTGATTTCGCGCTCGCGCTCGAAACGATCCGCCTGCTCGGGCGTCGTCATCTCGTAGAGCATCTTCTTGATCATGGCCGGTTCCATGATCTGCTGGTTGATCGGGAGGGAAACCCCTTCGATCTTGATGTGAATCGGCGCGCCGGCCGTCACAAAAATGTCCGAGGCTTTTTTCTCGGCCATGAGCTTGAACAATTTTTCAAAGACCATGAAGGACTCCGGTTGCCCAGGTGCGGAAATGAGGCGCGCGGCGAATCGTTGATCGATGCCTTGTTCCCGCGCATCGACTGCTTCGGCCATCACCGCGCGATACAGGCGGTATTGTCCATCCGCTGACGGCGGGGAACCCGGAACTACTACCGATCCGACAGGCGCGCGGAAGTATCCCCGCCCTCCAGCCGGAACTGTGCGCGGGTCAGAGTGGCTGGGCGTTGCCGAGCGCGGTGGTATTGAAACCGGCGTCGACGTAAAGGATTTCGCCGGTGATACCGCTTGCCAGGTCGGAGCACATGAACGCGGAGGCGTTGCCGACTTCTTCGACGGTGACATTGCGCCGCAAGGGCGCGTTGTGCGCGTTGAACGCCAGGAGCTTGTTGAAGCTGCCGATGCCCGATGCCGCCAAGGTTTTGATCGGCCCGGCGGAAATGGCGTTGACGCGGGTTCCTTCGGGGCCAAGGCAGGAGGCGAGGTAGCGTACCGAGGCTTCGAGGCTGGCTTTCGCAAGCCCCATCAGGTTGTAGTTGGGCATGGTGCGCACCGCGCCCAGGTAGGTCATGGTGAGCAGGCTGCCGTTGCGGCCCTTCATCAATGGGCGGGCGGCCTTGGCCAGCGCGGGGAAGGAGTAGGCGCTTACTTCGAGCGCGGTACGGAATCCCTCGTGCGAAAAACCGTCGAGAAAATCGCCTTCGAGCGCCTCGCCCGGTGCGTAGGCGATCGAATGGACGATGCCATCGAGGCCGTCCCATTGCTTGCCGATGTCGGAAAACAGCCCTTCGATCTGGGCGTCGTCTTGAACGTCGAGCGGGAAAAGCAACGAACTGCCGAACTCGGCAGCCATTTTTTCGACCCGTTCGTGGAAACGGTCGTTCTGGTAAGTGAAAGCAAGCAGCGCACCTTCGCGGTGCATGGCCTTGGCGATGCCATAGGCAATTGATCGATTGCTCAGTAATCCAGTGATCAGAATACGTTTTCCGGCAAGAAAGCCCATGGGTCGATAACTCCTCGTGGCGTGGGCAACGATTATAGCCAAAAAATAACCGTAACACTTATGTGTTGCGACGTGGAACAATGTCCCTCGTGCTGACCAGAGCTTTTCATTATTTTTTTGCCGCTTATCCATTTGCTTGTACACGGCGTACCGTGTATGCGGCTTTGTATTGCCTGCTGTTTGCCGCTTGCGGCCCCGTACCCAATGACCCCTATCCTACCGGGGAAAGCGGGCAGAACATCCTGTACACCGCGTTCATGGATCGGCCCCGGCATCTCGATCCGGCTCAGTCGTTTACCGAGGACGAGGCCAC
>WRJU01000164.1 GCA_009778425.1 Pseudomonadota bacterium | reverse complement strand
ATGGTGATGCCGCGCTCGCGCTCGATGTCCATCGAATCGAGCACCTGCTCTTCCATTTCGCGCGCCGACAGCCCCCCGCAAAGATGGATGATCCGGTCGGCGAGCGTGGATTTACCGTGGTCGATGTGGGCGATGATGGAGAAATTGCGAATGTGGAGCATCGTACAGGGCAGGTATGGAAGGTTGTGGCACACGAATAGAAGCCCGCCACGCCACCTTGGGAAAACCGAAAGGGCGAAGGGCTATTCAGCAAAACTTTGGGAGTTTATAGGAAAAGCCCCAAAAAATGCGTGTACGGCTTCCATGTCGAGCCGGTGATGGCAAATTTCCACGCCGTCCACGAGCACAACGGGAATCAGTTCATCCCAACGCGCTTCCAATTCCGGCTCCCGTTCAATATCGACAAGCTCGACCTGCCAGCCGTAATGCCGCGCAATCGGTTCCAGCGCCTCAACCAGTTCATGACAAAGGTGACACCACTGCCGACTCAGAACCGTAAAGGTACGCGCATGCGTGCTCACGCGCCCTGCCCCATCCCCATGCACCCGGCAGCGGCCTCTTCGCCGACCCGTTCAACGCGCAGCCGCCGGACAGACGTACCATGCCGCCGCGCGCGAACGAACAGAATGATGACCGTCGCGGCAATTCCGAGCACCAACCCCGTGGCTGCGGCCAGATCGACCCGTGCCGCCGGAGCCAGCCAAACGCCCAGTGCAGCACCGGCCAGAGCCAGCACCGTCCCCAGTCCATAGCTCGCCATCGCCGCCTGCAGCGGTACACCATCGTCGACCACAAGCCTGACCCGCTCATCCAGGCGCAAGCCAAACGGGTCGTCAACCGCAAAAATCCTCCCACTACCCCGGAACATCTCCGTCAACCGGGGCGCATGGCAGCCGCCCGGTTCACCGCAGCGCCCGCAGCCACCCGCCTGTTCGAGCAAACGAACCCATGCCTTGCCCTCCCCGGTACGCACGACGACCGCCCTGGTTTCGATCACTTGAGCACCTTGACGGCTTTAGCCGCCCGTTGCACGAGCAGCGCTGGCACTTCGCCCAGCACCGTGATCCGATGACCGTCCGCGACACGCTCGAAAACGTTGACCGCGCCGCCTCCGGGATAAGCCCCGCGCGCCTCGACTCCCGCTTCTGCCGGTTCGATGAAGATCGAAATCGCAGCGAGCCCATCGCTGAACACCATTTGCAAGGCTCCCCCATTGCGATGGCGCATCATCGTCATCAGCGAAAAACCGGGCAAAGGTTCTCTGAGCGCCCATTGGCTCTTGATCTGCGCCTCGTCGTCCCCCCCGACATCGACCGTGCGCCAGTCCGCGTAGACCTTCACACGGGGCGCAAGCAACTCGTCGCCAACCTCGCCGCCGATGCGCACATCGCTGAAGGCAAATTGTTCAACCACCTCCCCCCTGGCGTCGAGCATCTGCGACTTGAGGAGCAGGCCGGTTTGCAGCTCAGCCCACAGCACATGGCCGAAACGCAATTCATCGCGTGGTTCGAGCACCAGCTTCTGGGCTTCATGTCCGGCAATACGCCCTACCCCATCCAGCCGGATATGGTAATTGCCGGTCAGCTCAGTGTGGCTTCGCGGCAGGCGGCCTGGGAAACTGCCTCGTTTCCCGGCCTGACCGATAATGACAGTGCGTTGGGCAGGCAGTACGCAACGCATTTGCTCGCCCTGCCGGATGATTTCGCGTGGGCTGCCATCAAGCACTTCCATGCGCTCGCTTTCCTCGCCACCGGCATAGCGATGCGCAATGCGCGATGTCTCGATGCGCCGCCCCGTCTGATAACTGAAGGTTCCGACATAATTCAGTTGTCGGCTGGCCACGCCGATACGATCTAACCAGCCCAGCGGATCTGCCTCAGAGAACCCGGAGACGGGCGGCGACGCTTCGTCCTTTACGGCCAGACTGCCGACGGGCTGATCGGCGAAAGACGAGCCGCACAGTACGCACAGTCCGGCAACGAACCACTTCCTCATCGCGCCCATCGGTCTGGTGTCGGCCATCATCGACTTCATTCCTCCGATGGAACCGACACGGTGCGCACGTAGTGCACAACCGACGGAATCGGCCCGCCAGACAATGCCTGATGCGCAACCAGATAATCATGGCGCGCGCCGTCCCTGATGGATTGGGCTGAGGGAACCGCTCCCGGTGTTTTGCCGCCCTGGGCGGATGCTACTACCGGAGCAGGCGCGTCATTGGACAACACCGCCATGACCCCCCATACCGCCAACCCCCCCATTACCGAGGCGACCAGCGGCAACAAGCGATGACGCCACGGATGGTGCACGGCTTTCTCCCTCTCTTTCCTGCCGGACGGAACGAGGATGGTCGGCTCATTTTCGAGCCGGGCCATCACTCGCTCGGAGAACCCCTCCAGTCCCGGCAGCGCATCGCCCCGGATGAGATCGCCCAGCATGCAGTACGCATCCCACTCGTCGCGGAACGCCTTATCGTGCTTGAGCCGGATGAACAATGCGCGAGCCGTTGCGTCGTCAACCTCGCCATCGAGCATCGCCGAAAGTTTTTCTTTCATTTCAGCTTTCATCCATTCGAGTGTTTCGCATCATTTACCAACGCTCATCCGCGCGCGTGTCGAGAAGTGGCCGCAGGCGGGCGGCAATGGCCTCGCGCGCGCGGAAGATCCGCGACCGTACCGTTCCAACAGGACAATTCATGACATTGGCAATGTCCTCATAGCTGAGTCCTTCCAGTTCGCGCAGGGCGATGGCCTCGCGCAATTCGTCAGGCAAACCTGACATGGCCTCCTCTACCGTCAGTGCAATCTGGCGCGTCATCAACTGCCGTTCGGGCGTATCCAAATCGCTCAGGTGCGCCGCGCCCTCCATCTCAACCGCATCCATCCCACCCAAAACCGGCACCCGGCGGGTCTGGGCGGCTATATGGTTTTTCGCGGTATTGATGCCGATCCGATAGAGCCATGTGTAGAAAGCACTCTCCCCACGAAACGCCCCCAAGGCACGATACGCCTTGATGAAAGCCTCCTGGGTCAAATCCTCGACTTCGGCAGGATCGCGCACCAGACGCGCGAGCAGACGGTGGAGTTTGCGCTGGTATTTCGACACCAATAGGCCGAACGCCTGCTTATCCCCACTCTGGACGCGCTCTACCAATTGCTGGTCAATTTCACGATCACTCATCTGGTATCTGTTATCCCGCCCTATCGAAAACAAAACCGATACAGTGTAAGCGAGCAAGCGACTATCAGACCTATGCCCGCATAGACAGTACGGTTATGACTTGGTTCAATACAAAGTGCCACCAATCCACAAGAATGATGCGCTCATCGCGTGATATATTATGCTTCTTTTTCGATTTCTTTCGGGCGCACTATCGTGACAGGCCGACGCCAGTATGACGTCATGATTCTTGGCAGCGGCGCAGCGGGCCAGTCGATGGCTCTTTTGCTCGCCGACCGACTGAAAGTTGCGCTCGTCACCAAACGCGCGCTTGCCGATAGCGCGAGCGCCCTCGCACAAGGCGGCATCGCCGCAGTACTCGATACTGCCGACAGCATCGAAGCCCATATCCGCGATACGTTCGATGCCGGAGCCGGCCTTTGCGACCCGGATGCCACCCGCTACACGGTCGAACATGGCCGCGAAGCCATCGACTGGCTTATCAGGCGCGGCGTGCCTTTCACCAGAGGGGAAGATACGGAACTCGGCTTCCATCTCACCCGCGAGGGCGGGCATTCCCACCGGCGCATCATCCACGCGGCGGACGCCACCGGCGCGGCAGTACAGACGACCTTAAGCGAAGCGGTGCTCGCGCACCCGAACATCGACATCCACGAATATCACATCGCCATCGACCTCATCCACGGCGAACGGGTCGGCAAACCCGGCCTCGGTTGCGTCGGCGCTTACGTGCTCGACATCAGGAATGATCGCGTCATCACCTTCGCCGCGCGCAGCACGGTACTGGCCACCGGCGGCGCAGGCAAGGTTTACCTCTACACCACCAATCCGGACATCGCCACCGGCGATGGCGTGGCAATGGCCTGGCGGGCGGGTTGCCGGGTGCGCAACATGGAGTTCATCCAGTTCCACCCCACCTGCCTTTATCACCCGCAGGCCAAGTCCTTCCTGATTTCCGAAGCAGTGCGGGGCGAAGGCGGTTTACTCAAGCGTCCAGACGGAACCCGTTTCATGCCCGCGCACGATAAGCGCGCCGAACTCGCCCCGAGGGACATCGTTGCCCGCGCCATTGATTTCGAAATGAAAAAGCACGGCCTCGATTGCGTGTATCTCGACATTACCCACAAACCGGCGGACTGGCTGCGCGACCACTTTCCCAATATTCACGCGCACTGCCTGGAACTGGGCATCGACATCACCCAGGAACCCATCCCGGTCGTACCGGCGGCGCATTATTCCTGCGGCGGCATCGTCACCGACCTTGCCGCGCGTACCGACGTGCCCAATCTCTACGCGGTCGGGGAAACGGCGGGAACCGGCCTGCATGGCGCGAACCGGCTGGCGTCGAACTCCTTGCTCGAATGCCTGGTTTTCGGCGAGGCGGCGGCGCAGGACATCCTCGAGCGTCCACCCAGCACAATCCCCCCCCTGCCCGCCTGGGACGAGAGTCGCGTGGCCGATGCCGACGAAGAAGTCGTCATTACCCATAACTGGGCGGAATTGCGTCAGGCGATGTGGGATTATGTCGGCATCGTACGCACCAACAAGCGGCTGCAGCGCGCCCGTCACCGCATCCGGCTTCTCGCGCGTGAAATCGATGAGTTTTACTCGAACTTCCGCGTCACCAATGACCTCATCGAACTTCGCAATCTCGTCGTTACCGCCGGTTTGATCGTGCGCTGCGCGTTGTTGCGGCGCGAAAGCCGGGGGCTGCACACTTCGCGCGACTACCCCGATACCCTGCCGCGCGCCCGCGATACCGTGCTGCGCCCGCCGCGATTCAGGCCGCGTCCGCCGGACTGAGCGTATCCGGCCCGGAATCCGGCGCGCGGTAACGCAACCAAGTACGCAGCAGCCGCCATTGGGCATTTCCGCCGCAGTTCTCTTCAATCACCTCGGATGCTATCAGCATCAAACGCAAACGTTCAGGGCGGCCATCCCGCGCCGTCCAGGCCAACGAAAACCACGACACGGCGGGAAACAGCACCGCGCCGGGCAACACCCTTCCCCAAGCATCGTCGCCGCCTTTCCGGCATATCCGCAAAACCCCATCGGCAGCCAGCACGAGCGACAGTCCGCGCTTGCGCGCCTGCGCCCGTACCGATTGGACAGCGGAGACGAGCAGCAACAGCACGAGCGGAATCGTTGCCTTGAGCGGCAAATTCATGAGGAAGAGCACCACAGCTCCGACAAAGTGAGCGGCCAGCACCACCGCCAACAGTATCGGGCTTGGCCTGAGCCGTACCGTGAGCGGGTGCGGCGGCATCGGGAAATGTCAGACGCGGCGAAATACCAGGGTCCCGTTTGTACCGCCAAAGCCGAAATTGTTCTTCAGGGCAACGTCGATCTTCATCTTGCGCGCGATATTGGCGCAGTAATCGAGATCGCACTCCGGATCCTGATCGAAGATATTGATCGTCGGCGGGGAGACCTGGTGATAAACAGCGAGCACGGTAAACACCGACTCGAGCCCGCCCGCGCCACCGAGCAAATGCCCGGTCATCGACTTGGTGGAATTGACCACCAGCCTGGCAGCGTTATCAACCCCGAAGGCGAGCTTGATCGCGTCGGTTTCGTTCTTGTCGCCCAGAGGGGTCGACGTGCCATGCGCGTTCAGGTATTGCACCTGGTCTGGGTTGATTCCGGCATCCTTCAACGCGTTGACCATGCTGCGGCGCGGGCCGTCGGTATCCGGCGCGGTGATGTGATGAGCGTCGCCGCTCATACCGAAGCCGATCACCTCAGCGTATATCTTTGCCCCGCGCCGTTTGGCGTGCTCATACTCTTCGAGCACCAGCACACCGGCCCCCTCCCCGATCACGAAACCGTCGCGACCCATATCCCAGGGTCGGCTGGCGGTAGCAGGATCGTCGTTGCGGGTCGAGAGCGCCTTTGCCGAACCGAACCCCCCAACCGCCAGAGGCGTCACCGTGGATTCCGAACCGCCACAGATCATGGCATCCGCATCGCCATAGGCAATCATGCGCGCGCCGATGCCGATAGTATGCAGCCCCGTTGTACACGCCGTCGCCACGGCAAGATTCGGCCCTTTCAGGCCGAGCAGGATCGACAGGTTCCCGGAAGTCATATTGATGATGGAGCCGGGAACGAAAAACGGCGAAACCTTGCGCGGTCCTCCGGCGAGATAATCGCTATGCGCCTGCTCGATCATTGGCAGACCGCCCATGCCCGCCCCGATATTCACCCCAATGCGTTCAGCGTTGGCTTCGGTGACATCAAGACCGGAATCACGAAACGCCTGAATACCCGCCGCGATGCCGTATTGGATGAAAGCATCCATCCGGCGCGCGTCCTTTGGCGGTATCCAATCGCCTGCGGTGAAGTTCCTGACCTCGCCCGCCACACGGCACGCGAACGCACTCGCATCGAAACGGGTAATCGGGCCAATTCCGCTCCTGCCCGCGATCGCATTTTCCCAAGCCTCGGAAACAGTGTTACCCACTGGCGAGACGACACCCAGACCAGTAACGACGACTCTGCGACGTGACACAATACGCTCCGAAAAAAACGACGGAGAAAAGCACAAACCCTTCAGCGATTGCGGCAAGCAACTGCTGAAGAGCCAGGAAAATGATGGAAGTTATTTCTTGAGGTGGGCGTTGACGTAGTCGATCGCCTGCTGAACGGTGGTGATTTTCTCAGCTTCCTCATCCGGAATCTCGCACTCGAATTCCTCTTCCAGAGCCATGACCAGCTCTACAGTATCCAGCGAATCCGCGCCCAGGTCATCCACGAACGAAGACTCGTTCTTGATTTCCGTTTCACCGACGCCGAGTTGCTCGGCTACGATCTTCCTGACGCGTTGTTCAATATCGCTCATGAACCAGCTCCTTACCATGCAGGTGTAAAAAACTTTTGTAGTCTACCAGAAAGACAGGATTGTGCTACTGGCGACAGAAACCCAATTTTCAGAAAAGGGATACTATCCGCACACCAATGGCCAATGCAATGGCAATAGCGTTAAATTATGCTAGGCGCTAGACTTACAGCATTAGTATACTGGAGCGCCCGGAAGAACCGGGTAACGGATGAACCGACATGACACTGGCCGAACAGTTTTCAGCTTATAGCCGCTGGCGCAACGAGACGATCGATGCAGTGCTGAAGCTACGTAACTGGTTGAATATCAACGATGTCAGCGACGCACAAGCCGATCAGCGCCTACAGTACCTGATCGAGCGCCTGCGCGCCGACAAGCTTACGGTCGCGTTCGTCGCTGAATTCTCGCGCGGCAAATCCGAACTGATCAACGCGATTTTTTTCGCCGAACACGGTGGACGCATTCTGCCTTCGAGCGCCGGGCGCACAACGATGTGCCCTACGGAATTGCATTGGACTCCGGGCTCCACGCCGGAATTGCGTCTGCTGCCGATTGAGACCCGCGCGCGCGCGGAGCCGGTCAGCGAACTCAAGCTGCTGCCGGAATACTGGTCGGTGGAGCCGCTCGACACTGAATCGAGCGCCAAACTCCAGGCGACGCTGGCGCGGGTCAGTGAAGTATGCAGGGTGAAGGAAGAAGACGCGATCAACCTTGGTTTCAAGATCGACCCGAATGGCGAGACGGGGCTCAAACCCGGAGCCGATGGCCTGGTCGAAGTGCCTAAATGGCGCCATGCCGTGATCCAGTTCCC
>WRJU01000163.1 GCA_009778425.1 Pseudomonadota bacterium | reverse complement strand
ATGCGATCCGGCTTGCCATAGGGTTTTTCCCAGGGCTGAACAAATCCGGGAATAGCAAGATTGGAAACCGAAAACCCGGCCAGCCCTGCCTTGGGACGCGCGCCGCGTCCAGTCGCGCCCTCGTCGCGGATTTCCCCGCCCGCACCGGTGGACGCGCCAGGAAACGGCGAAATTGCGGTCGGGTGGTTGTGAGTCTCCACCTTGGCGAGAATGTGCGTTGTTTCAAGGTGAAAACGGAAAACACCATTGGAATCCGGATAAAACCGCTCGGCCTCCCCGCCCTCGATCACCGAAGCATTGTCCGTATAAGCCACCACCGTGCCGCCGGGATGCGCCTTATGGGTGTCGCGGATCATGCTGAAGAGCGATTTTTCCATCGGGCGCGCGTCGATCACCCAATCGGCATTGAAAATCTTGTGTCGGCAATGTTCGGAATTGGCCTGCGCGAACATCGTCAATTCCACATCCGTGGGATTGCGCCCCATGCGGGTGAAGTTCTCGATCAGGTAGTCCACCTCATCCATGGAGAGCGCCAGCCCCAGTTCCGCGTTGGCCGCTTCCAGCGCCGCGCGGCCACCATTGATGACATCGACCGTAGCGAGCGGCCTGGGCGCGTAATGATGGAACAGCGCCGCTGCATCATCGAACGTCGCCAGCACCGATTCAGTCATGCGGTCGTGCAGCGCGGCGGGCGCAGCCGATGGCGCAGCGGCGGAATCGATGAAATACGCGATGCCGCGCTCGATGCGCGTCACCTTGTCGAAACCGCACTGCCGCGCGATGTCCGTGGCTTTCGACGACCACGGCGAGATCGTGCCGAGCCGGGGCGTCACCAGCCGCAAAACGCCGGGAGGAAGCGCATCATTCTGAGCACGGGCGTCCAGCAATTCGCCAAGCCGCGCCTGCTCTTCATTGGAAAGCGCACTGTTGATTTCGATGAAATACCAGGCTTCCGCCACCAAGCCATTGAGTCCCCGCACATCCTGGGCGAGATCGCGGACAAGCCGTTCGAGGCGGGGGCGTGAAAACGCGGGCGCGCCGCGAAGCTGGAGGATCGGGAGTATCATGGCAGTCGAGGAATGAACGGGGCGGCGATGAAAAACGGCGGGAAGCCCCCGCCGGAGATTTTCAATTATACGTGGCTCTTTGCCCCGCTTCGCGCCTCTTGCTCCTGTGTGTGGTGTTCACCCTCATTTTCGGACAGGCAATCCTCGAAAAAAACCCCACTATCTTTGTGTTTTTTTCAATTTAACGGGTAGATTCAGCCAAGCTCCCGGTACTATCATGTTAGCTGATGGGTATGTGTCCCAATAAATAAGGCGAGCCGCGCAAAATCTGCACGACTCGTTCCCATTACGTGACGCTGCTTCATCCAAAAGCAGCGCGAAGTCCGAGAGGAGGAAGGGATGGAACGCGAATCGATGGAGTTCGATGTCTTGATCGTTGGCGGCGGCCCGTCGGGTCTGGCAGCAGCAATCAAGCTCAAGCAATTGGCCTCGGAACGCAACCACGATATTTCGGTATGTCTCATCGACAAAGGCGCGGAAATCGGCGCGCATATCTTGGCCGGCACGGTTTTTGACCCCAAATCCCTCACAGAGCTTTTCCCGGACTGGAAAGAGCGCGGCGCACCAATCAAGACCAACGCAGTAGAAGACCGCGTCCTGTACCTCACCGCAACCAAGGCTTATGCCTTCCCGCTTGCTGTCATGCCGGATTGTTTCAACAATCATGGGAATTACATCGTCCGTCTGGGCGAAGTCGCAAAATGGTTGGGCGAACAAGCCGAGGCACTGGGCGTGGAAGTCTATCCGGGTTTCGCGGGCGCAGACGTGCTCTATGATGAAAACGGCGCGGTCAGAGGCATCGTCACCGGCGACATGGGCGTCCTGCACGACGGCTCACCCGGCCCGAACTTCCAACCCGGTATGGAACTTCTCGCCAAATACACCCTCTTCGCGGAAGGTTGCCGTGGCCACCTCGGCAAGCGGCTCGAAGCCAAATACAATCTGCGCGAAGGCGCAGACCCGCAGGTTTTTGGCCTCGGCATCAAGGAACTCTGGGAAGTTCCCGGCAACCCCCATCACAAACCCGGCCTCATCATTCACACCACAGGCTGGCCGCTGACCAACGATGTTTACGGCGGTTCCTTCCTATACCATCTCGATGACAACCTCATCCAGGTGGGTTACGTCGTCGGCCTGAATTACAGCAATCCCTTCCTGTCGCCATTCGAGGAAATGCAGCGTTACAAGACTCACCCCGAAATTCGCAAATTTCTGGAAGGAGGCAAACGTCTGGCCTACGGCGCACGAGCCATTGCTACCGGCAACCTCCAGAGCCTGCCACGTTTGGTCTTCCCCGGCGGCGCGCTCATTGGCGACGACGCGGGCTTCCTCAATGCCGCGCGCATCAAGGGTGCCCACGCTGCCATCAAATCCGGTATGCTCGTTGCCGAAGCCGCGTTTGATGCCCTCGTTGCCGGTCGCCAGCGCGACACCCTCACTGCCTTCCCCATCGCCTTCCGCGAGTCGTGGCTCTACACCGAGTTGCACAAGACACGCAACTTCAAGCCGTTTATGAAGAAAACCTTCTGGCTTGGTTCCGTCCTCTTCGGCATGGATCAAAAACTCTTCTTCGGCAAAGCTCCTTGGACGCTGCACAACCACAGCGACCACGACAAGCTCAAGCCCGCCGCCGAATGTCAGAAAATCGACTATCCCAAGCCCGACGGCGTATTGACGTTCGACCGCCTGTCCTCGGTCTATCTTTCCAATGCCAATCACGAAGAAGACCAGCCCTGTCACCTGCAGCTCAAAGACCCCAACCTTGCCATTTCCGTCAATCTGGAAATCTACGATTCGCCCGAACAGCGTTACTGTCCGGCGGGGGTCTACGAGATCGTGAATGACGGCGAGAACGGCAAGCCACGGCTCCAGATCAACGCTGCAAACTGCCTGCACTGCAAGACCTGCGACATTAAAGACCCGACGCAGAATATCGACTGGGTTACACCGCAGGGCGGTGAAGGGCCGATCTATCAGGGGATGTGATCGTCAAAAACAAAGCCAGGGCGACAGGTCTATGCCTGTCGCCCTTTTTTTGTCAGTCAATCCTCTCTTATGCGCGAGTGATGGAAAGAGAACAGAATGAACGGAATCCATGTTGGCATCGCGTCTAAAGCGGAAACCATTTGCGCTGAATTACAGGCGTTGATCGACCCTGAAAAAGCCGCTGTGCTACCGCGTTTTTTTAAAACCGGCCCAGGGCAATACGGGGAAGGAGACAAGTTTCACGGCATCGCCGGGCCGAAAATCCGGAAAGTTGCAACCACACACACGGGAGCGTCCCAAGCGGACATTCTGACGCTGCTGCATTCGCAGTTTCATGAAGAGCGGATGGCAGCGCTATTTATTCTCGTCATCCAATATCAGCGCGGGGATGAGGCCAGGAAGGAAGAAATCTTCAGGCTTTATCTCGCGCACACGAATCGAATCAACAATTGGGATTTGGTCGATTTGAGTGCGCCGCACATCGTCGGCGCACATCTTTTTGGAAAGAGCACTTCTATCCTGACAAAACTTGCGGAATCGCCAAATCTCTGGGAGCGTCGCATTTCGATTGTGGCGACGCATTATTTCATACGCAAAGGCGAAAGCCAGGAAACTCTTCGCATCGCAGAAAAACTACTCAACGATTCCCACGACCTGATTCATAAAGCGGTCGGCTGGATGCTGCGCGAGGTCGGGAAACGCTGCACACTCAAAGAGGAGCGCGCCTTCCTTGACGTTCACGCCGCCGTCATGCCACGAACCATGCTGCGTTACGCTATTGAGCGTTTCCCGGAAGAGCTACGTGGGCATTATCTGAAGATGGGGAAAACCGTGCCGAAGGCGCGCTGAGACTTTTAAGCCTTTCACCCACGCCCCGCAGCAAACCTTTCCATGAACCCCACCAACGCCTCAACTGCTTCCAGCGGTACGGCGTTGTACAGCGAGGCGCGAATTCCTCCCACGGATTTGTGGCCTTTCAAACCGATAAACCCCGCCGCTTCGGATTCCTTGACGAATTGCGCTTCCAGTTCCGGCGTGGGTAAATTGAAGGGGACGTTCATGATGGAACGGCAAACAGTGTCGACTGCGTTGCGATAAAAGCCACCGCTGCGGTCGATGGCTTCATAGAGCCGCCGCGCCTTTTCGCGGTTGATGGCGGCAATGGCCGTCAAGCCGCCTTGTGCTTTCAGCCACTTGAACACGAGTCCGGCCATGTGGATAGCGAAAGTCGGCGGGGTGTTGAGCATGGAGCCGTTGTCGGCCTGCTTGCGGTAACTGAGTTGCGCGGAAACGTTTTCCCCGGCGCGTTCCAGCAGATCGTCGCGCACGATGACGAGCGTAACGCCCGATGGGCCGATGTTTTTCTGCGCGCCCGCGTAGATCAGGCCGTAACGGCGAACGTCCAGCGGGCGGGAAAGGATGTGCGAGCTCATGTCGGCCACGAGGGGTACACCCGGCGCTGTCTGCGCGAGGGTTTCAAAAAGGCGTGCTTCGGTTTCATCAAACACTTCAACGCCGTGGATGGTTTCGTTGGTGCACAGATGAACGTAAGCGGCATTTTTGTCGAATGCGAGGCACTCGATGTCGGGCAAGCGCGTAAAACTGCCGTCTTCTTCCTTCGTTGTAGCAACAATCCTTGCCGCGCCAATCCGGGCGGCTTCCTTGTGCGCTTTTTTCGACCAGGAGCCGGTGACGAGGTAGTCGGCACTTTGACCGGCTGAGAGGTTCATCGGTACTTGCGCGAATTGCAGGCTCGCGCCACCCTGCAGGAAAAGTACCCGGTAATTATCGGGAATTGCCAGCAATTTCCGCAGGTCGGCTTCGGCCTCTTCGATGACGGACACGAAGGCTTTGCCGCGATGGCTCACTTCCATGATGCTCGCGCCTATGCCGTGCCAGTCGAGCAGTTCTGCCTGAGCCTGTTTCAGCACTTCGGGCGGAAGCGCCGCCGGACCGGCGCTGAAGTTCAATGCGTGCGTCATTCTCCGGTTCCTTCAGCGTCCGTCGCCGCAGAAGCATCATCCTGCCCTGCTCCGCCATTGTCGGCGACCGTGTCGAGTTCGATGTCGACATCCGACTCGGCTACGATTTCGATGCTGGCGAGCGCGGAACCTTCGTCGATGTTGATGAGGGTCACGCCCTGGGTCGAGCGCCCCATCTCACGGATGCTTTCGACATGGGTACGAATCAACACGCCGGTGGTGGTGATGAGCATCACTTCATCTTTCGGTTCGACCAGTGCCGCGCCCACGAGCGCGCCGTTGCGCTCGGAAGTCTGGATAGCGATCATGCCCTTGGTCCCGCGCCCGTGACGGGTGTATTCGGAGACCGGGGTACGCTTGCCGTAGCCGTTTTCGGTAGCGGTCAGCACGGAATGGATTTCATCGCGCGCTACCAGCATGGCGATGACGCGCTGGCTGTCTTCCAAAGCCATGCCGCGCACACCGCGCGCGTCGCGCCCCATCGGGCGCACATCGGTTTCGGCAAAACGCACGGCCTTACCCGCGTCGGAGAACAGCATCACGTCGCAACTGCCGTCGGTAATCGCCACGCCGATCAGGTAGTCGCCTTCATCGAGGCTGACGGCGATGATCCCGGCCTTGCGCGGGTTGGCAAAAGCCGTGAGCGCGGTTTTCTTGACCGTGCCCGCGCTGGTGGCCATGAAAACGAAATGCTCTTCGTCGAAAGTCTTGATCGGCAATACAGCGGTGATTTTCTCGCCTTCAAGCAGCGGGAAGAGATTGACGATGGGTTTTCCGCGCGCGTTGCGCGTACCTTCGGGTACGTCGAACACGCGCAGCCAATAACAGCGGCCACGGTTGGAGAAGCAAAGCACCGTGTCGTGGGTGTTGGCGACGAACAGCCGGTCGATGAAATCCTCTTCTTTCATCGCGGTGGCCTGTTTGCCGCGCCCGCCGCGCCGCTGGGCGCGGTAGTCGGCAAGCGGCTGGCGCTTGAAGTAGCCCGCATGCGAGAGCGTCACCACCATGTCTTCAGGGGCGATGAGGTCTTCGAGGTTGATCTCGGAAGTGTTGAGCACAACTTCGGAACGGCGCGGGTCGTCAAACTGGTTTCTGATCGCGGTCAGTTCAACGACGATGATTTCAGTGATGCGCTCCGGGCGGGCGAGGATGTCGAGCAGGTCGATGATGTGGTCGATGACTTCACGGTATTCGCCGACGATTTTGTCTTGCTCCAAGCCGGTGAGCCGTTGCAGGCGCAGTTCGAGAATCGCTTGCGCCTGCGCTTCCGAGAGGCGGTAGCCTTGCGCGGAAAGGCCAAATTCGGCGGGCAGGTTTTCGGGGCGGAAGCTGTCGGCCATCGCTCGGGCCAACATTTCCTCGACGAGCGCCGAGCGCCAGGTACGCGCCATCAATTCGCGCTTGGCATCCCCCGGCGTCGGGGCGGCCTTGATGAGCGCGATGATCTCATCGACGTTGGAAAGCGCCACGGCCAGCCCTTCGAGCACATGGCCGCGCTCGCGCGCCTTGCGGAGTTCAAACACCGTGCGCCGGGTGACGACCTCGCGCCGGTGTTCAAGGAAACATACTAAGAGTTCCTTAAGGTTGAGGAGCTTCGGTTTGCCGTCGACCAGGGCCACCACGTTCATGCCGAAGGTGTCCTGCAACTGCGTGTGCTTGAAAAGCTTGTTCAGCACCACTTCGGGCATTTCGCCGCGTCTGAGTTCGATGACCAGGCGCATGCCGGACTTGTCGGACTCGTCCTGGATGTGGGCGATGCCCTCGATGCGTTTTTCGTTGACCAGTTCGGCGATTTTTTCCTGCAAGGTCTTTTTATTGACCTGATAGGGCAGTTCATCGACGATGATCGCTTGCCGGTCACTGTTGCCGATCGGCTCGAAATGGGTGCGCGCGCGCATGATGACCTTGCCGCGCCCGGTGCGATAGCCTTCGTGCGCGCCCGCCAGACCGTAAATCAGCGCGCCGGTGGGAAAATCCGGGGCTTTGATGATTCCGATGAGCGTGTCGATGCCGGTTTCAGGTTCGGCGAGCAGCTTGAGGCAAGCGTCGACGACTTCACCGAGGTTGTGCGGCGGGATGTTGGTCGCCATGCCTACCGCGATGCCCGCCGAACCGTTGATGAGCAGGTTGGGAATGCGCGCGGGAAGCACCAGCGGTTCTTTTTCCGAGCCATCGTAGTTGGGACCGAAATCCACCGTTTCCCTGTCGATGTCGGTGAGCATTTCGTGGCCGATGCGCGCCATGCGAATTTCGGTGTAGCGCATCGCCGCCGGGCTGTCGCCGTCGACCGAACCGAAATTGCCCTGCCCGTCGACAAGCATGTAGCGCAGGGAAAAACTCTGCGCCATGCGCACGATGGTGTCGTAGACCGCCGTATCGCCATGCGGATGGTATTTACCGATCACGTCACCGACGATGCGCGCGGATTTCTTGTAAGCGCGGTTCCAGTCGTTCGAGAGTTCGTGCATCGCAAACAACACGCGGCGATGCACGGGTTTCAGCCCGTCACGCGCATCCGGCAGCGCCCGCCCGACGATCACGCTCATCGCGTAATCGAGATAGGCGTGGCGCATCTCTTCCTCAAGGCTGATCGGGAGGGTTTCCTTGGCGAACTGTGTCATGCGCGGCAA
>WRJU01000162.1 GCA_009778425.1 Pseudomonadota bacterium | reverse complement strand
GGACACGCAAAAGCCCAGTACGAACTCGGATTGATGTACTCCAGGCTCCCGCCCAACAAAAAAAATGAAGAAGAAGCCATCAAATGGATACAAATGGCGATGGAAGGGTTCCGTCAGGCGGCAGAACAGGGCGACGCGGAGGCGCAATGCCGCCTGGGGGAAATCTATGACATGGCCAAGAGCGAGAGTCAGAACAAAAGAATCAAAATGGTTGCCACCGCGCTGGGCCTCTATTCCGGCGAAAAAGACGCCAAATGGTTCGGAGAAGAATCCGCAAGATGGTTCCAGATGGCAACGGAGGGATTTCGCCAGGCGGCAGAACAGGGCGATGTAAAGGCTCAATTTGAACTCGGAGTCATTTATTGCCTGTTCCTGGGCGGCAGGGAAAATGAGGAAAAAGGTGTGCAATGGTTTCAACAAGCAGCGGAACAGGGACTCGTAGAGGCTCAGAATGAGCTTGGATATATGTACTCAATGGGCTGGTGCGTTCCGGAACAAAATGTAGAAGAAGCTCTGAAGTGGTATACGAAAGCGGCCGATCAGGGACATTTACCGGCTCAGGATCAACTTGCGAAAATATACGCCGGCGGTGACGAACTCATCGAGCCCCATTATCCGGAAGCCCTGAAGTGGTATCTCAAAATTGCGGAACGTGGCAATTCAAGCGCCCAATACAACGTCGGAGTCATGCTCGCCAAAGGCCTGGGGACTGCGCAAAACTTCACCGAAGCCCAAAAATGGTTGAGAAAGGCAAGCGAACAAGGCCATGAAAACGCCAAAAAAGCCCTTCAACTGCTTGCGTCCTTTCTGAGCGCGCAAGGCAATGCAGAGGGCGAAAATGGTTTGGAACAGATCGAACTTGTTTTTTGATGAAACTCAACCTCAACCAGTCTCCCGACATCAACCTTTTCACCGGCAACGAAGAACACTTCGTCACCATCAACCATATACGCTACGACACCGCCCTGATCGTCACCCCGGAGCGCATCATTTCCGGCTGGGCAACGGGGTTCGACGCGCTGACCGCCGACGATTTCGCCGCCCTCGTGACGCTCGGCCCGAAAATCGTGCTGCTCGGCACTGGCCGCCGCCAGCGTTTTCCCGCCCCGGCGCTGTTGCGTCCGCTCATTGAAGCCGGGATAGCCGTCGAGCCGATGGATTTATCCGCCGCCTGCCGCACCTACAACATCCTCGCCCTCGAAAACCGGCAGGTCGCGGCGGCACTGTTGTTCAAATGATTACCCGGACGGTTGCCCTGCCCGCCCGTCCCCGTTACTCTCACGAATCATTTTCCGGCCCCACGCCAGAGGTTCCCTCCCATGCCCGCTCTTCGTAAAACAAAAAAATCCACGCTCGCCTCCCGCCCCGCCAAGCTCTTCGTGCTCGACACCAACGTCATGATGCACGACCCCACGAGCATCTTCCGTTTTGAAGAGAATGACATTTATATTCCGATCATGACTCTGGAGGAACTCGACCACAACAAGAAAGGCATGTCCGAGGTCGCCCGCAACGCCCGACAGGTCAGCCGCATGCTCGATGAAATCGTCTCCGCCGTGCCCGACGGCATCATGTCGGGCATTGCGTTGCAAACGCCTTCGCGCGGGCTGGCGAACGGTCGGCTGTTCCTGCAAACCGAGGCGATCAATGCCGAATTGCCCGCAGGGCTTCCCACCGGCAGAAGCGACAACCAGATTCTCTCGGTGCTGACGTTCCTGGCCAGGCGCGAGCCCGAGCGCGCCGTCATCCTCGTCACCAAAGACATCAACATGCGGATCAAGGCGCGCGCCCTGGGGCTGGCGGCGCAGGACTACTTCAACGACAAAGTGCTGGAAGACAGCGAACTGCTCTACACCGGCTCCAGTGAACTGCCCGCCGATTTCTGGGAAACGCACGCCAACGGCATGGAATCGTGGAAAACGGAAGGCCACACCGCCTACCGCGTTACCGGGCCGATGGCGAGCCGCTTCCTGCTCAACGAATTCGTCCACCAGGACGGCGAGCCTGCCTTTGAAGCCTGGGTACGCGAACAGGCTGGACGGTCCGCCGTGCTCGAAACCCTGGTCGACTTTCGCCACAACAAGAACAGCGTCTGGGGCATCACCGCGCGCAACCGCGAACAGAATTTCGCCCTCAACCTTCTGATGCACCCGGAAATCGACTTTGTCACCCTGCTCGGCCAGGCCGGAACCGGCAAAACGCTTCTGGCATTGGCAGCCGGACTCACGCAGGTGCTGGAGGCCCGACGCTACTCCGAGATCATCATGACCCGCGTCACCGTGCCGGTCGGCGAGGACATCGGCTTCCTGCCCGGCTCGGAAGAAGAGAAAATGGCGCCCTGGATGGGCGCGCTCGAAGACAATCTGGACGTATTGAACGGCACTGTCGGCGAAACCGGCCAATGGGGACGCGCGGCAGCAGTCGATCTCGTGCGCAGCCGCATCAAGATCAAGAGCCTGAATTTCATGCGTGGCCGTACCTTCATTCAAAAATTCCTTATCATCGACGAAGCGCAGAACCTCACACCGAAGCAGATGAAAACCCTCGTCACCCGCGCGGGGCCCGGGACCAAAGTCGTTTGTCTCGGCAACATCGCCCAGATCGACACGCCCTACCTCACCGAAGGCTCGTCGGGCCTGTCGTTCGTCGTCGACCGCTTCAAGGGTTGGGCACACGCCGGGCACATCACCCTGCAACGCGGCGAACGTTCGCGGCTGGCCGATTACGCCGCCGAAATCCTCTGAAACTTCACTGAAGCTGCCGCTCCATGCCCTCGATCCATCGCCTGCCCGAACTGCTCATCAACCAGATCGCCGCAGGTGAAGTGGTCGAACGTCCGGCCTCGGTGCTCAAGGAAGTGCTGGAAAACGCGCTCGACGCCGGGGCAATGGCCATCAGCGTGCAACTGGAAGCGGGCGGTGTGCGCCGCATCCTCGTCTCCGACGACGGTTGCGGCATCCCCCGCGACGAACTCGCCCTCGCGCTGGAGCGTCACGCCACCAGCAAAATCAACAGTCTTGACGACCTCGAACGGGTCGGCACGATGGGCTTTCGCGGCGAGGCATTGGCAGCCATCGCCGCCGTCGCCCGCACCACCATCACCAGCCTCGCCGAAGGTGCAGAACACGCCTGGAAAATCGACTCCGCCAATCGCGAACCAACACCCGCCGCCCTGAATCACGGCACGGTTGTCGACATCACCGATCTCTATTACAACACCCCGGCGCGGCGCAAATTCCTCAAGACTGACGCCACCGAATTCGCCCACTGCGAAGAAGTCTTCTGCCGCATCGCGCTTGCCCGACCCGATGTCGCCATGCAGCTTGCCCACAACAGGCGCGTCCTTCATCGCCTGAACGCGGGCGATGCGCGCGCGCGCATCGCCACATTGCTGGGGGACGATTTTCTGGAACAGGCGCGCGAAATACACGCCCAAAGCGCGCTCAGGCTCACCGGCTTCGCCAGCCTCCCGGCCTATGCCCGCAACCGGCGCGACGCGCAGTACTTTTTCGTCAACGGGCGGCATGTGCGCGACAAACTGCTCAGCCACGCCGTCGCCCAGGCTTACGCCGACATCCTGCACGGCAGCCGTTTTCCGGCCTACGTGCTCTTTCTCGAACTCGACCCGACGGGCGTCGACGTCAACGTGCATCCGGCCAAGACCGAAGTCCGCTTCCGCGACTCCCGTGGCGTACACCAATTCGTATTTCACATTCTGGCTCAAGCCTTGGGCGGCATGGGCGCAGGACATGCGCAAGCGCGGATGGACGGGTGGATAACCGGCTCCGCCGCCCAGCCCCCTTCCGCGACCACGCCCGCCAACATCGGCACAGGACGTTACCCACTGCCTTCGGAACATCTTGCCGCCACGCCGGGGCGTGTCGTCATGGATTCGGCAAGCCAGGCGTATTTCAGCTTCACCTCCAGCGCCCAACCCCAACTGTCCGCCACGCCCGCGCGTGAACCCGCCACCGGGGCGAGCGACGAAAACCCGCTTGGCTACGCCCTCGCGCAACTGCACGGAACCTACATCCTGGCGCAAAACGCCCAAGGGCTCACGCTCATCGACATGCACGCCGCCCACGAGCGCATCCTTTACGAAAAACTCAAGACCGTGCTCGACGGCACACCTTCCGTACAGCGCCTGCTGGTTCCGGCGATATTCAACGCAAGTCCGGCGGAAATGGCGACAGCGGAATCCCACGCGGAAACCCTGCTCAAAATGGGCTTTGAAATTTCAGCCGCAGGCCCGCAGGAACTCGCCGTGCGCACCGTCCCGGCGCTTCTTGCCGATGCGCCGGTGGCGGAGCTGCTACACGAACTGCTGGAAGAACTGCGCGAATACCCGGCGTCCGAAGCCATTACCCGGCGACGCAACGAACTGCTCGCCACGATGGCCTGCCACGGGGCGGTGCGCGCCCACCGTCAACTGACCGTACCGGAAATGAACGCCCTGTTGCGTGACATGGAAAAAACCGAACGAGCCGACCAATGCAACCACGGGCGCCCCACTTGGACGCAATTCACACTGGCCGACCTCGACCGCTTTTTCCTGCGTGGACAGTAAAAAAGCAGTCAAAAGGACAAAAAATCGCTGCCCGCCTTACACGCGCGCTCCGCGCCCATGACAGCGGCTGCGCATCCGCTGATGCGACGCGCGCACGCTTTCCTGCGCCTTCTTGATGATCGCCTCCCGCTGAAGCGAGAGCGAACCTGCGCTAAGGTGCGAAGCGTGCTGCGTTCCATGAGTCTTGGTGTTCATTCCATCAACCTCCATAAACATAGTGGGTATCAATCAATTTGCTGCAGTGCAACAATCCAATTTTCCACGTAATAAACGTCAAGTCAAGGAAGTGATGGAAATAATGTCAGTACATGTTGCTGCGGTGCAACATTTCTCTTGGCGGTCGCGGCACACGCAACCGACGCGCATCGGGAACTACGGAGCTGACCGCCCTGGCATACTCCCTACGCCACGGATGCCTGTTTATGGTGCATCAATCCGGTTGGGGTCGATTCGCTTGATCACTCGCTCCAATTCATCCATGAACTGATTGCCTTCCATCCGAATCTGGCTGCCCATTTCACGAACTTCGTTCGTCTGGCGTTTTGTGCGTTCGACAAGCGACAATATTTCGCTGGAGATAATGGAAAAACCGTCCTGCCGTAAACGTACCGTCTCGATTGCAGCGTTAAGGGAAAACAGGTTGGTCTGATCCGCCGCCACCTGGTGTATCCCTTCGTTCAGCATATCCATGCGATAGTTAATGGCTCGAGCCTTGAGCTGGACGGACTGAAGCAACTTGTACAACTCATCCATCATTCCGCCAAGAATCACCACGATCTCGCCGCTTTCACCTTCATTATCGGCATGCTCAACCGAACCATTTCCATTCTTGGCTCGTTTCAGCAGGGCGTGGGTTTCTTCAATGGGTTTCCTGGATGCGATCTTGACCGAGAAGGTAATCAGCCCCAAGGCCGAAAATGAAAATACGACGATGAGAGCAATGATGGAAAAGATGTAATTTCTATTCCCTTCTGCCTGTACCAAACTATTGACAGACAGGAAATACAGCCCACCAGATAAAACTATTACGAGGCTGATCAAGACAGCAACAATATATATATAAAGCTTATTACTGATATACATATTTTCCTTAGCAGTAATTAAAAATACATTACCCCGCCGAACACTTATTTATTATCGTCAATTTCTCATATCTGCCAATTGTAGAAAACGCTAATAGTGAAACTACTTATATGTAAATTATTGTCGCATATTTCTAAATAGGCATATAAATATCTATACAAAAATATTGTCACTCATATCGTACAGAATGATAAGCACCCGCCCAGAAAATTTTCCAAACCGGCTATAACGGCATCACCCCGCCTGGCAGCATCCATCAGCGAAATGGGCTGAACAGCGCCATCTTCGTCCAGATATGGCAGACTCGTCCCCAACAGTCTCTGCCAGGATGCCGATGCGCGCCGAAACCCGTTTCCCCTGCACACACAACCGCGTTTTCGACACCGGGAGCGCCGTCGCTGAACGCAGCACCTGGATCGTTGCGTGGATTACTGCCGCAACGATGGTGATCGAGATTGCCGCCGGATGGTGGTTCAACTCGATGGCCCTGCTGGCCGACGGCTGGCACATGAGCTCGCACACCCTGGCAATCGGGTTGTCTGCCCTAGCCTATGCGGCAGCGAGACGCTACGCGGGGGACTCCCGGTTTGCGTTCGGTACTTGGAAAATCGAAGTCTTAAGCGGTTTCGCCAGCGCCATCTTCCTGCTCGGCATCGCCGCGATGATGGTGATCGGTTCCACGGAGCGGATCATCTCGCCGCAACCCATCCATTACCGGGAAGCCATGCTGGTAGCCGTGCTTGGGCTGGCCGTCAATCTCGCCTGCGCGTTGATTCTCGCTCGCGCCCAGCACGGGCACACGCATAACCACCACCACGCGCACGATACACACCACGATCTCAACATGAAATCGGCCTACATCCACGTCCTCACGGACGCGCTCACCTCGGTGCTGGCCATCATCGCGCTGGCGGGCGGATGGCTGTGGGGGTGGAATTGGCTCGATCCGGTCATGGGCATCATTGGGGCAATACTGGTCGCAATCTGGGCAAAAGGACTCATCATCGAGACCGGAAAAGTGCTGCTGGACAGGGAAATGGACCACCCTATCGTCCACGAGATCATGGACTCCGTCGAGGCGGGCGACACGCACATCAATGACCTGCATGTCTGGCGTGTCGGCAAAAACGCTTACTCCTGCGCCATTTCCGCAATCACCCATGACGCGGCGGTCACGCCTGCCGTCATCCGGGCGCGGCTGGCGGCACACAGGAAAATCGTCCACTCGACGATCGAGCTATGCCTCTGCCCTCAGGGCCGCTCAAACAACGCCAGCGACTCCACATGCGAGGTATGCGGGAACATGTTGGCAATACCCGCGCCACGCAAAACATAGCCTTTCTCCCGCACCAGCACAGCGGCGTCCCTGGCGAGCGTGGCGGGATTGCACGACACGTAGACGATACGCGCGGGGGCGTGGCGCGGCTCAATGGCCTTGACCACGGCAATCGCGCCTTCGCGCGGGGGATCGAGCAACAGTTTGTCGAAAGCGCCCAGCGCGGCAAAGCTATCCCCGGTCATCTCGAACAGGTCGGCCACATAAAACACCGCATTCAATCCGTTGATTCGGGCATTCGCCGTCGCGCGCGCCACCATCGCTGCGCTCCCCTCCACCCCCACCACCGTCGCGCCCCGGCGAGCAATGGGCAGGGTGAAATTGCCCAAGCCGCAAAACAAATCGCCAATCCGTTCCCCCGCTTGCGGGTCGAGCAACTGCATGGCGCGACGAACCAGCAAACGGTTGGTATGAACATTGACCTGCGTAAAATCGCCAGGGCGAAACGTCAGGCGCACATCAAATTCAGGCAAGGAATAAAACAAGTCGCACTCATCACCCACCAACGGGCGCGCACTCTCCGGCTGACCGGGCTGCTGCCAGACGCTCACCCCTGTAGCTTCGCCAAATGCTTGCAAGCGTTTCAGATCCGCGCCGGAAAATGGCAATAAATTGCGAAACACCAGCACAGTAAGGGATTCGCCCGACCCACGCTCCCCCATCGCCATTTCGATCTG
>WRJU01000161.1 GCA_009778425.1 Pseudomonadota bacterium | reverse complement strand
CCCGCCGGGGCAACACCCGCGCCGAGCTTCTGGCCGACAAGCAGCACTTGCGGCAGGTCGCCGCCAAGACCGGCTTGCGAGCCGTCGATTTCGATGTAGACGCCTGGGTAGCGCAGCGCCTGGGGGATTTCGGAGAAAGTGATGGTCACGGCTCAACTCCTTTGTGTTCGATGGATTCAAATGGGGGTGGGTCGGGCAGGTAGTTGTCGATGACGGCCTCGAACGTGTAGCGGTCTGCCCAATACAGGTCGAGTTCAGTCACTTCGAGCACGCGCCCGCCGTCAAACTTGATCGGGCGCGCGCCGGGTTCAGGCTCCCAGCCCAGCAAAATGTCTTTCACTGCCCGCCGGTAGGCAAGCAGCATGTCATCGGTCTCACCCGGTGCATGCCGTCGGGCGTTTTCGATGGCGATGGCCACATCAAACGTGAGGGTGACGTGTTCCGCGCGCTCGCCCGCATGCCGCGCGCGGTCTGAGGCGCGGATGACCCAACAGGCCGGGAGCGGGAGCGCCTCCGGGCGTACTTGGGCGAATTCTGCCGCGCCAGCAACCTGCCTGAACCACAAGCCAGCAAAGCCCGCAGGTTTTGGCGTAAGTCGCTGGATGACTGGGGTGAGCGAGATCATCCGTACCGCCTCGGGCTGGATGTGATTTCGGCTATGCCAATATCCGGCTCAGGGACAAGCCCTGGCAGTTCGCCGCGCTGAAACTTGTTAAGAAGCGCAAGAACAGCGTCGTAGGCGTCCTGTACGTCTTTGGTCATGCGCTCCGCGCCTTGAAGGTAGTAGAGCGCAATGGTCGACGAGAGCCGCGCCAGCAAGGTGGTTTGTACTTCGGGCGGGATGCCGTAGGAGATTAGAAGCGCATCGGCGTCTGCAAGGCATTTGTCGATGGCATCCAGCGCCATCTTCAGCGCGGGGCGATCTTTTTCGGGGTAGCGGCGCAGGCTGCCCCCTTCGATGATTTCACGCAGCGCACGCTCCGAATGCGGGAAGTCGAAGTCCGCCGGAACCGCTAATTGGGCGATCCTGCGGGCGTTGCTTCGGGCGAGAAGGTCGGTGCGGGTAGCGAACATCGAAGGGCTTTTAATGGGCGTTTGAAACGGTTATGCGCTGGCTTTACGCACACGGGAGGGCTTGGCTTTTGGCTCAGGTTCCGCCGCCGCTTCGCCTTCCTGGGTGCCTTCCGGCGTGGGTTCCGACCCCACTCCCGGCGCATCCATGACTTCGAGCATCTGCTCGCCGCGCAGCCGCGCTTCAGTGGCGGCGTCGGCATCGACCTCCTGCCAGCCTTGGGTGAACTCCAGCCCGCAGCGGCGGAACTTCTGCGTGTGCGTCCTGGGGTTGATCCGGACAAAGAGTTTCATGGGGTCTCCTGTAAAGCCGGGTTGACCATGAACGGCGAGGCGAGCAGACCCACCTTCTTGTAATTGGTATTGCTTGCCCCATTGGCCTTGAACTGCGCTTCGATCAGCGCCTCTGCCGCTGCGCGGTTTGACGGCCCAACGACAAGCAGGTCAGGAACGATTCCGAGCACACGGTTGCCGTCCCCCTTGCAACTGAACATGGCGTCGTAGGCGGCGTTGAAGCTGGCTTCCGTGAGCGGGGCTTTCGATCCAAAAGCCAGTTGCCAGAAGCCATACGGAGCCGCGCCGCGCCAATACCCGCCGTAGGAGTACCTGTCTGTGTCAAAGACGGTGAAATCACCGCTGCTTGTCACGGCATCAAACCGAGCTGCTTCACGCTCCTGAAGATAAATGGGTGCCACGGCGCGCTTGGTGCACAGCAGTACCCACGGCTCGCCCGTACCCGACTGCACGTTGGAGACGGATACCGCCTCACCGCTGCCGTCTTCGTTCGGCGCAACGGGGTGGTCTTCATCGAAGAAAGGTTGCCCGTCGTAGCATGTATCCGTAAAACCAGCGGCAAGCGCCTGGAACACAAGCTGGTTCTGAAATTCGATGGCCGCATAACCGACGGCCTCGGCCAGTTCACCGTACTGCCCTAAACTGTCGTCTTCAATGTCTGCGCGCTGCACATCGATGGTGGTTTCAAACCTGCGGTTTGAAACGACGTAAGCGCCCTCTTTCAACTGCTTGTGCAACCGGCTGCCGCTCACCCACTCCCGGAACATCGGGAACATGGAAAGCCACTCGTAGGTATTGCTCTTCGCGCCGGAGGCAATTTTGCGCGCCACGCTCGGCCAGTTGTTCGGGGCGGCGGCAAGCCCTTTACTGAACCGCGCAATGAGCACGGTTTTTAAGGCGTTAATCTGTGCTTGTGTGAGAGCCATTTTTTACTCCTTTCTGGCATTGCGAGACGCAGCGAATTCATCGCGGGAGACGCCGAACTTTTCACAGAGATCGGCCTCTTCCTGGGTGAGCGCGGCGGTTGCGGGCTTTTCTTTCCCGGTCTGCCTGTTCAGTAAGCCAAGCGAGCCAGCCTTCTCGACGTACTCTTTGAGCGAAGCCAGCGGCAGACTTTCAACCGCACACCTGAGCGCGGGCGCGATGTCCTCCAGCAGCTTTGTGCGCTCCGCTTTTTCTGCCGTCAGCGCGGCCTCCGCTTCCTTGGCCTTGAGTACGGCCAATTCGGCAACGGCAGCATTGCGCTCGGCGGTAAGCGCAGCCACGCTAGTTTTAAGGCTGTCGCGCTCAGACGTGAGTGCGGCCAGTTCTTTTTCGTCAGCCATTTCGGCATCCTCCAATGGGGGCTGTGGGGTGAGTTTTCGCGCAGCGGCCAGGGCTTCCAGCCCGTCGAGCGCAGGGGTGTTGGTGAGCGCCACCGAGACGATGTCCAAGACTTCCCCGGTGCGCGGCAGGTAATGAAAAACAGCAGAGATGTAGCGGTATTCGCGCGCGGCGATCATCTGGCGCGCGCGCGCCGTCCACTTCACGCCGGTGGCGTAGAGGCCGGTATCGCGCCATTCGAGCGCCCTGAACCACCCGGCTGCGGGCGTGGGTTGCCCGTTCATGCCTGAGTTCAGCGACTGGTGTTCGTAGTCGATCAAGGTGTCGTTGACTTTCGCCTCCGCACAGGCAATGACTTTCGCGGCAATGCGCTCATCAAGCAGCCAGTTCGGGCATTCGTGCGGCCTGTCGTCTACAGCGCGGAACGGGCCGCGCGGCAAAAGGTGCACCTCGGTCGGGACGATGTCCCCATCCGATGGAACAAGCTCAAGCGTGAGTGCAGCGAGTGTGTTGGCGTCCGTTTTCATGGACGCAATACTCGCCAATCCGGGCGGCGGCGTTTAGGCTGGAAACGTTTCCAGCCTGTGAGCGGTTAGGTATCGATGTTGCACGGACGGGAGGATAGACATGCTCATACGGACATTTTAATTTCGGTGGAAATTTATTTTTGCCCGCCCCTGACATGGAGTGGTGGGCGGAACCGCACGGGTGGAAAACCGGCATGTAGCAACCGGCAGGGGCGAAGCCCTACCGCACGGCCCACCCATTGGGAGATGCCATGCGCGGACAAAAAAATCCGCCAGTTCGCAGGTATGCGTTGGCGGTTGTCTGTCCGCTGCTACACGCCGGGTTTCCACACCCGTATCGCCGTTGTTCTCAGCGACTATGTGAGCATAGATTGTTTATATGTGCGCTTCAAGACCGGGATGTACGGTCAGAAAAGTACGTATTGCTGACTACCTCCGTCTTCTCGGCAGATGTTCTGCACATGCCGCACAGTGAGGCCATAACGACGGGCAAGCACGGGTAGGGTGGCATTCCTTCTTTCCTTGCGTATCTGCTAGTCGCGAAAATGGTTGATCAGCTTGTCCGCTTTAGGAAAGCTCACGCGCCCGTTCTCATCCATATGGTTTGCGAGCGTGAGCCTCATCCGCTCGGCTTCCTCCCGGCTCAACCCCTGCGCCACAGCGCCGGAGCGCCCAAGAGGTACACAGACGTTTCTGCCGCCGCGCTCTATCAGCCATTCCCGCGCCCGATTGACGCCAAGCGCCCGCACGACCGCGCGCAGGACAGGCGGCAAGAGTTCCAGGAGACTCTCGTCGACCATCGGCAGGTTGGGTGCGGGCGTTTTGTTTTTCATCAATCAGCGGGCGAGCCAGCTTTTAAGGGCTTCGGTGACGGCTTGGCCTTCCTTCGTGGTCAAGGCGTCAAGGTTGTGCACGTCATGCCCGGTCTGGCGGGCGCAGAAGGCTAACAAGGCAGGGCGTGTGGCGCGCTGCACTTTGTCCGCCTGCCCCAATCTCCCCCAGAGGCGGACGATATGGGAGATATGGGGCGGGACGGCTCTGACCGTGCCCGCGCGCTGGAAGGTTTTACGGCGAGGCCAGCCGCGCGCTTCGTAATCCGAGAGCGCTGCCTCGATCTGGCTGCCGTTCATGGTCGTGGCGGATACGCGGCCCTTAACGGCAGACACGGGGAAGCGCGCATCATGGAGTTGCGCGCCCCGCGAGTCGCGCGGCACCTCCCACAGATGCGTCGCGCCGTGACGGGCAAGCAAGTCGCGGTGGCAGTCTTCTGTCCACCCCGGCAGGTTTTGCAGCGCCCAGCCCTTTGCGATGCCGAGCAACTGGCGCTGGTGTTTGAGCAGGTCGCTCATGCCGCGCTCCGTTGGATGTCGACCTCGAAGGGGGTGATGGCGAAATCTTCGATCCCCTGGACAACCGTGATGCCCGCGACCCCGGCGACGGCCTTGGGGTCGGCCAGGATGGCTTCCTTATTGACCTCTTCCTTGGTTCTGATAAAGCGCCCCAGGCGGAGGCGCTTCAGGGTGTCGATGACCTTGTCGACGGCGCGCAAGGTGACGGATGGCGGGCGCTGCCTCCAACTGACCTCCCCTGTCACAAGGTTGGCGGTCTTGCCGCCCCCGGCGCAGAGGGTGGCGCGGTTGGCTTCGCACCACCAATGGACGCTGGTGGTGAGCGTCTCGACCCGCTCTTTCAGGGCGTCGATCCTGTCCTTTTCGCGGGCAGTGATTACAGCGATCTGGTCATTGATTGCCGTCTCCAGCCGCACAAGCTCGCGTTGGGCATCGCCCAGGGCGCGGATGGCGTCCATTGCCTCTTCCTTGCTCTGGCAAGCGTGTGGGACGGCGGTTTTTTTGGCTTTTGCCATTGGTGACTCTCCTATGGGGTGCGGGTGTAGAGCAGCATGGGGCGGACGCATTGCTTGCTTGCTTCCTCCACCTTTGCCGCGAGAAACTCTTGCTGCCGCAGTCGATTTGCGGCAAGTCAGCAGGCCGCGCCAGCGCGGCCAGGGCACTTCGGATGGCCTCAAAGCTCATGTTGGGCAAGGCGTCTGCGATTTCGTGGATGCTGTATGCGCGCGCCGCCGCCATCCGGCAAAGGATGCGATCCTGTGTCGGGGCATGCCGGACGGGGTGGGTGCCAATATCCCCCCATCGCGCCGAGCCGCCCGTCCGGGGGATCAGGTCAGCGGCCAGCGCCGTGATTTGCCCGCGCAAAGTTAGCGTTTCATGCATGACATACCCCCTTGAAGGCACCCATCGTCCCTTCCCGGCTCTGTGTTGCGCGGTTTACCGGGCATCCGATGGGAGTTGAAAAAGTCGTTAATCATTTTCCTGACGCGCTTCCGGTTGGCTTCACGCTCTTCTTCTGTCAGCGCGGGCGCGGAGATCCGCTTTGCGGCAAAGTGGCTCGCGTCTGGCAGCGCGTCGAAAAATTCAGCGGGCGTCGGCCATTTGCGGGAGCGTTCGCAGAGCGCGAGGAATGCGCGGCGGACGCGCTGTGTGCCGGACGTTTCATCTGCACCGCCCATGCGCTTTTCGATCACTGCCATCCACACGTCCGCCGCGAGTGCCACTGCGTCCGCCGCCGGTGCGCCGGGGATGCGTAGGGCGATGAGGGCTTGCAAGCCCCGCATCACTTCACGCCGGAGCCAGTCAGGAGCCATGAATCCTCCCCTCCAGGGCAGCCAGCGCCTGCATGGTTTGCGAGGCCGCGCGGGGCGTCGTCGGCCCGCCCCCCGCTGGCGCGGTAAACCCTGACCAGCCCGTGATGGCCTCATAGAGCCAGCCGTGGCTTTTCAGCGGCGTCTTGAGCCGCCCCGCGTCGCGGGCATCCACCGCTTGGCGCATTGCCCATATCCAAGCCTCGGACGGCGCGGAATAGGTTTTTCCGTGACGCGCGATTGACCCGGCCTCGATCCCGGAGGCGATCTCTCCAAGAATCCGCGCCACGCGGTCCAGCGTCAGTTCCCGTTGCGCGGGGCGGAAAAGCCCAAGGTATCGGCAAGCCGCGCTACCAAGCTCGCCTGAAACCTTGAAGACTTGAACGAGTGCCGCCCGCGCTTCCTCGTGCACAACAAGTGCATCGAGCGAGAGCATCGACCCGCAGCAGGGACAGCGCGTTTTCATGCTTTCCCCACAAGCCGCATGCGCGGATGCGCGCGGCGGTCACGCAACACCCACATCAAAAAGCAGCCATCCAGTTCGGCAACCATGCGATCCGGCATCCTGCCTAACGGGGGAAGCCAGCGGCGGCGCTGCGCGGTAGCTTCAAGCAAGGGCTTGATGGAGATCGCTGGGTCTGGCCTGATCCACAGCATGGGCTGCGCGTTTTCATGGCTTGCCGGGATAACGATGCTTTCCACGCCGATGCGCCAGCCGCGCAACTTGCGGGCGAGCGCGTTGGCAGCGTTAAGGCGCGTCACGAACACGGTGTCCATCACGCTGACATTTGCGGGCGGCGCGGCAGGTTCCGGGAGAGGAAGCGGAATGACGTTATTCATTATTTTCCTCACGCCAGCGATTGCAGACACAGAGCTTGTTTGGCAACGGCATCGACCAGCTTTACGTCGAGCGGCCTACCGTTGCGGAACTCTTTGAGCGCCGCGATCAGCCCTTCCGTGAGCATTCGAGCCGACCCCTTGCAGTAGGCGAAGAGGCGCGCGATGACTTCTTCGGAGACTTCCTCTGTGCCGAAGGCTGCCTGGGTGAGCGCGGCAGCATCGGCCTCAGTGATGTGTTTAATGGTCTCCGGCCAGAACCCGACGCGGCTGCGGATTTGATCGAACTGACCGTGCGCTGGGCGTATCAGTCCGGATAGGTGCTCCGTACCTGCAAGCACGATGCCGATGTTGGCGGTATCCCGGATGCGGCGAATTGAGTGTAATTGGCTCGGTTTGAGCGTTTCCGCTTCATCGATGATGATGAGGGAGTCTGTATCCTTAAGCGTTGCGACGACAATATCGAAGGCGTCTGCAACGCTACCCTTCTCGACTCCTGCCACAAGCCGCGAAAGCTGCTTGATCAGGCTCCGATGGGACATACATGGGCTGCCATCAATGATGATGGTGTTAGGGTGTTCCTCTGCGTAGCGTTTGAGGGCAAATGTTTTGCCGGTTCCGACATAGCCTGTGAGCACGGCAAAGTTGCGATAGCGTCGCGCCATATTGCATGCTAAGAGAGCGACACGAAAAACGCTTGTTTCAACGACAGCGTTCGCTCCTTTCTGCGTGGTCTGCTCATCTGCATGGCGCATGGCTGAGGCCAGCGCCGCGAGCGGCTTCGATGGCGATGCGGCATAAGTGCCGGACAGAATTTGATTAAGGCCTGATGCGCTGATGCGCGCCAACTTTGCGAGCGCAGACTGTGTGAATTTCCTCGACTCAAGCCAGTGCCGGAGGGCTGCGATGTTGGCTATGTCTTCTGCCGTGTAGTGCA
>WRJU01000160.1 GCA_009778425.1 Pseudomonadota bacterium | reverse complement strand
GGTGGTGGAGAGCCGTGAGGCTGCGCTGGCGGCGTATCGGACTTTTCGGGGCGAAGCAGCGGTGCTGGAAAAAAGGCTCGTGCTCGACTGCGAAGTGTCCGTGGTGCTTGCGCGTGACGCGCAGGGGCAGACGCGGTGTTTTCCTGTGGCGGAGAATCAGCATACGCGCGGAATCCTGGATGTTTCCATCGCCCCGGCCAGAGTGGCGGCGGCGCTGGCCGATGAGGCGCGGGACATCGCGGGGCGAATTGCGGCAAAGCTCGGTTATGTAGGGGTGCTGGCGGTGGAGTTTTTCGTGAGCGGAGGCCGGGTTTTCGTCAATGAAATGGCTCCGCGCCCGCACAACAGCGGGCATTACACGCTGGATGCCTGTACGGCGAGCCAGTATGAGCAGCAGGTGCGCGCGCTGTGCGGCCTGCCTTTGCACGACCCGCGCGCGCATTCCGTTTCGGTGATGGTCAACCTGCTCGGTGATTGCTGGTTCAACGCGGTGGGCGAAGCCCGTGAACCGGACTGGAATACGCTTTACGCCGTCCCGAATCTGAAACTGCATCTTTACGGAAAACGTCTGGCTCGCCCCGGTCGCAAGATGGGGCATTTCACCGTTGTCGGCGACAGGCTGGATGAGGCGCTGGATACGGCGCTGGCTGCGCGGCGGGAGATGGGTATCGGTTGATGGCTTCTCCGATCATCAAAAAAGCCGTTGTGCATTTGCTGGCTGGCGAGCTTGTGGCGCTGCCAACCGAAACCGTTTACGGTCTTGGGGCGGATGCTGCCAATCCGGAAGCCGTCGCCAGGATTTTCACCGCCAAGGGCCGACCCGCCGACCATCCGCTGATCGTGCACCTTGCCGATGCGGCCTCTCTCGCGCAATGGGCGGAAGGCATTCCGCAGGGCGCGTGGGATTTGGCCGCCGCGTTCTGGCCCGGCCCGCTAACCTTGATTCTGAAGAAACAGCCCTGGGTTCCCCTGGCCGTGACCGGCGGGCAGGATACGGTGGGTTTGCGCGTTCCCGCGCATCCGCTCACGCTGGAATTGCTTGATGCTTTTGCGGCAGCGCGCGCGCCCGGAGCCGCCGGGATTGCCGCGCCGTCCGCCAACCGCTTCGGGCGCGTCAGCCCCACGACAGCGGCGCATGTGCGGGAAGAGTTGGGCAATAAGGTTTCAATGGTTCTTGACGGCGGGGCTTGCACGGTGGGCATTGAATCCACGATTGTCGATTTTTCGCGCGGCATGCCCGAAATCCTGCGCCCCGGCGCAATCAGCCCCGATGACATTGCCCACACAACCGGCGTTTTGCCATGTGTGCGTGGCAGGGCAGGGATGGGTCATGAGACGCATGAAATGCCGCGTGTTTCCGGGTCGCTGGACGCGCATTACGCGCCGCTTACGCCACTGCGGCAGGTGGAATCCGGCGCGTTGTCCGAGGAGGTCATGCGCCTTGTTCGCGTAGGGCGGCGGGTTGCGGTACTCGCTCATAGTGCTTGTGCGCTACGCGATGCCAGCCTCGTTTGCCACTGGCAAACTGCTGTGCCTGAACCTGCTGCCTATGCGCGCGAGCTTTACGCCAATTTGCGCGCGTTGGATGCCTTGGGCGCGGATGTCATTCTTGTTGAAGAAGTTCCAGGCGGTTTAGCTTGGCAAGCCATTGGCGACCGTCTCAGGCGTGCATGTGCGGGTTCTGGCGCTGGCGAATAGGAAGTGATTTTGCCTGGATAGTCCAAGAAACCAAGTCACCGCAAATGACTCGCCCCTTCCCGCGTTTGCCTGGGCGCGAGTTTGCTCCATATCCAGCCGCGTTGTGTGTCGTTTCCGGTCAGGATGTTTTCCCCCTTGCGCGTGTCAAGTGCCGTGTATGGCGGCGGTTCGCATCTATTAAAGGTTACAGACGGTGCTGCCGATAACGCCTATGTGGGTCGTCTAGGCGAACACAAGGCCAACCCCGGTAAGCGCCTCTGTTGTCTGACGCGGCGACAAGCCGTGTCGTTTTGATGACTCACCTGTAGGAGAAGCCCGTGAAACTGAATACCATTCTTGCAGCAAGCGCCCAGGCTCAGGAATACTGCCCTGTATGACAAGGAAGAAATAATGATCAACGTTTCCACCAGCTCCGTAACCACGGCTTCTTTCATGCCGTCTATACCTGCCGTGGATAACAAGCTTGCGGCAAACACAGCAAGCCCCCCTGCTTCTTCAACAACGGCAGGGGTTGCTGAAAGCAGCAAACCGATTATTTCCGTTCAGGGAACGATCTTGTCCGATCTCTTCGATGCGGCCGATGAGTTTATTCGTCAAGAGCACCTGACGCCATACGAAGGCGTTCGTTATTCAAATGGAAAGTCAGGATATATAGTGCAAGACGAAGGCGCTTATCTCGACGTTGGAAAATATAACAACTATCTATTCGATAAAGCCGCGACTGCATTGGTTGCACAAGCCAAAGAAAAAGGTATCGAACTGGATAAAAAGGATGTTATCGCGCAACTAAAATCCAACAATCCCGAAATTGCTGCAATGAAACTTGATAATCAAGATCGCCTTGAGAAACTTGGAAAATTAGACATGGCGTATTATCTGAGCTGGTCGGATCTCCAAAGCTTCACCGATATGTATATTACAGCTAAAGAAAATAGTCTTGATACTTTTCAAGTAAAAATTTTGGCATGCGGATATGGGGTATATCAATACGAACAGTCACAGCCATATCCGGTTACTTATACTCGTGAATTTGATGAAAAACCAATACCAGAATCTACGCGCAAGTTGGCTAATGATATTCGTGAAAAATTGCTTGATACGTTTGGTTTCAAAATGGATTTCTTCAAACACATATTGGATCCCAGCACGGGTCTTGCCTTGAATAGCGCAAAAAATGCCGATGCGACCGAATATGCCAAGCTCGAATTTCTCTCGAAAATCATTGATCTCAAGAATGAGGGGATGTACTACCATTCCTCCCAAAGCTAATCACATTGATACGTTCTGTGCTCGCAAGAACAAGCAGGGGCAAGGCTTCACGTCCCCAGGCTCAGGAATACCACCCTGTATGACAAGGAAGAAATAATGATCAACGTTTCCACTGCTTCCATCACCACGGCTTCTTCCATCTCATCTACATCGGCCATGGATAACAAAGCTGTGGCGAACACGGCAAGTTCTACTGTCCCTTCGACAACGGCAGGGGTTGTTGAAAGCAGCAAACCGATTATTTCCGTTCAGGGAACGATCTTGTCCGATCTCTTTGATGCGGCTGATGAGTTTATTCGTCAGGAACATTTGGTTCCATACCAAGGCTACCGCTATTCGAACGGATCAAGCGGATATATCATAGACTATGAAGGTGCTTATCTCGACGTCGGAAAATACAACAACTATCTATTTGACAAAGCCGCGACTGCCTTGGTCGCGCAAGCCAGAGGAAAAGGGATAGAACTGGATAAAAATGATGTTCTCGCACAACTCAAATCAAATAATTCTGAAATTGCCGAGATGAAGCTTGATAATCAGGATCGCCTTGGTAAACTCGGACAATCAAACGTACTATCCAGTCTTAGTTGGTCGGATCTTCAAAGTTTCACCGATATGTACATTACAGCAAAAGAGAATGGCCTTGATACTAACCAAGTATATTTATTGGCATCCGCATGTGGGGGTTACAAATACGATCAAGCTCAACCATATGAGGTAGTTTATTCTCGTCAACCTGATGAAATACCAGAATCTACACGCAAGTTAGCTGATGTTATTCGCGATAAGTTGGTCGATACGCTTGGACTTAAAATGGACTTTTTAAAATTCTTATTGGATCCAGGTACTGGTCTTGCCATGGGCGCAATGAAATACGAAGAGACTACAAATGCCCTTCTCGATTTTCTCTCGAAAATCATTGATCTCAAGAATGAAGGAAAATATTTCAATTCCTCACCAAGCTAACGACCCTATTCGCGCTCGTCCCGCTCCAAATGCAGGAAAGGGTTGTTGTTTGGTACGACCGACTACGAATGCCAGCATGGCATCCGCTCACCGCAAATGACTCGCCCCTTCCCGCCCTTGCTCCGCGACTTTGCCATACTCAGCCAGCAACCCGCGCAGACCGTTGATCTGCATCGTCCTGAACTTCACCCGTTGGGGCTACCCCCACATATACGGTCGATTGTGTGACGTACTGCCCCAAAATGGCCGGAGTGTCAAAATTCGTCACTTTACCCGTCATTTTGTCTAAGACATGCAAATACTTATTTAAGCACATAATGTGACATATGCTCCCCGATATGGCGAAACTGCCGTCAGGAACGGTACTGACCGGGACGGCTGCTGCAAGCAAACATTTGCCTTTTCGCTGCTTTGACTTACAATGTAATTCAAAGAATAGCCGGAGAACACTATCATGACTGCCAACCAGCTTGTCCAGGCGCGCATCGACGGTGCGATCAAGGAAGAGGCAGCATCCGTCCTGGCCGCGATGGGCCTTACCATATCCGATGCGGTAAGGTTGCTGCTCACGAAGGTGGCACGGGACAAGGAGTTGCCCTTCGAGCCACTGATTCCGAACGCGACAACGATTCAGGCGATGAGGGATGCCCGCGCTGGGCGCGTCACGGGGCGCTTTACCAGCGTCCAGGCTCTGTTGGATGACCTGAATGCGGACGATTGAGCCAATCGGCCAGTTCCGCCGCGACTTCAAGCGCGAAAAGAAGAGCCAGCACCGTGCCACGCTGGATGACGATTTGGGCGCTGTCCTCGAAGCCCTTGCGACTGACATGCCGCTGGAGCCGCGCTACCGCGACCATGCCTTGACCGGCGACTGGAGAGATCACCGCGACTGTCACGTCAAGCCCGACTTGGTACTGATCTACCAGAAGCCCGACCCCGACACCTTGCGCTTGGTGCGCCTCGGTTCCCACTCCGAACTCAACCTGTGATCAGCGAGCAAAGAAAGGCTGAAATCGCCCTAAATGATTTTTTCGTTTTCTCATTAAATACAGTTTTGTTACAAGTGAAGTGATACTTGTAACAAAACTGTTGGGGCTACCCCGTTATACAAGAAACAACTTACCGCAAATGACTCGCCCCTTCCCGCGTCTGCCTGGGCGCGAGTTTGCTCCATATCCAGCCGCGTTGTGTGTCGTTTCCGGTCAGGATGTAGGCGAGGGCATGGTCGTTGCTGATATTGTGATCGAAGGCGCTGCGCGCGCCGGGGCGACCGGCCAGCAGGAATTCGTCGCCGGGGAGGATTGGCGTTGAGGAGGCGGGAACGGTGAGTTTGTCGCCATTGTCGCGCGCGATGTAGAGTACCTCGCAGGCGAGAAATTCGTAGCGGTTGGCATATGAGCGCAAAAGCTGGTCGAGAACGATGGTCTCCCCGCGCATCAGCCGCCTGTACAGGGCGGGCGCGCGCGTGAGGTTGATGCGCTCGCTCCATATTTCAGGTGCCATTGTTCCCAGGCGGCGGGTCATGCGGTCGAACAGCCAGGCGCACCATTCTTCGTCGTTGCGTTTGTGGATGTCGGCAAGAAAGCGGGCCAGCAGAGGGGTGCTGAGGATGGACAGGCATTCATGGGCGACGATTTCGCTCGGGACGAATGCGAGATCGGATTTGAGCGCCTCGAACAGCGCGTGATTGGAAATGTGGTTCTGGCGAATGAGCACGAACAGGTTTTTATTGAGTTCGTGCGCGGTGACGGCGATGGACAGGTTGTTGACGTCCGAGTCGGTACAGACTGCCAGCCCGACCGCTTCCCGTATTCCGGCAGCTTCAAGGGTTTCGCGGCTGGAGGCGTTGCCTTGCACCCAGGAATGGGGGAAGGGCGGGTCGCTCCGGGGTTGATGGTCGATGGCGGTGACGAGCGATTTGTTGGCGTCCAATGCCTCGATGAGCAAGCGGCCAAGGCGGTTGTATCCGCACAGTATCCAGGTTCCGCGCGGCGGTTCGCGTCGACGCTCGATAGGCGCGCCGGGCAGGCCGGTGAGCCAGTCAAGCAAATGCCATGCAGCCGGGGCGCGCAATGCCAGGGTCAGGGTTTCGGTAAACGTTTCAAACGGGTTGATGATGTGGGCAGTTCCGAACGCGGCCATGTTCGCGGCGGCCTCCCGCGTTTCGGCTCTTGCCACGACGGGCAGGCGGGGGGAGAGCAGACGGGCGGCAATCGAGATGGCCAGGTTGGCGTCGTCGTCGTTGGTGACGGCGATAGCCCCGACGCAGTTCGGGTGCGTGAGTCCGGCTTGCTGCAATGTATCCGGGTTGCTTGCGTCCGCCGCGAGCGCGGGCACATCGGCGTCGTAGTCGGAAAGGTCGATTTCACCGGCGCGGGTTTCGTCGATTTCGACGACGACCATGCGGAATCTTCGCCGGTTGAGTGCCTGACAAATCAGCCGCCCGGTTTCGCCGTAGCCGCACACGAGGTAGAAAGGTTCGCTCATGTGGAGTACTGCGCGCCTGAAGCGCATCAGCGCAATGGCTTGCCGAAGGTTGCGGTCGGCCAGCAGCGCGAACACGGTTCCCAGGGTATAGGCCCAACCGGCGACCGACATGTAGATGCAGAACACAATCCAAAGGCGCTGTTGGTCTGAAAAGGCATAGGGAATTTCACCGAAGCCGATGGTGGTGGCCGTATAGCTGATGAAATAGAAGGCCTGGAAAAAGCTCAAATTGCGCGGCTGGCCGTCGATGATCGGGCCGGGAGCCAAGGTGAGGCCAAGCACCGAGACCGAGATGATGACGATGAGCAGGATCATTGGCGCGCGCAGACGCCGGATGATCATCAGGGAAATGCTCTGGCGGCGCTCCGCTGGCGCGTTTGGCAGCGTGGCCACTTTTTTCAGCGCCGCTGCATCATGGTTTCAGTCACCAGCATCGTGACCGAAACCGCGTTGGCGAGAAACGCGCCACCCGACAGCGAAACGACTCTCGCCATCTCAACCGGGGCAAGCGGGTCGTGACCGGCGATATGGGTCGCGTAGCCCCATACGAGCGCGGCGGCGATCAACTGAAGGTCGGCTACCAGGCTGGTGGCAAGGTGAACCGCGCCGATCTGGGTACGGTCGCCGAACTTGAGCATGGTGGCGATCAGGCTGATGACGATTGCGCCGAACAGTTCATGGACGTCATGCGCGGCGGGGTCTCCTATCGGGCCGAGGAAAAAGCCGAAATTCAACGTGGCGGCAAGCAGGATGAAGAAACCGAAAATAACTTTATCAAGGTTCATTTTTTCCCCCGTGCGCGTTTCGTCCAGAAAGCGCCGCACATGGCGGCGGTTCGCATCTGCTGATTATATGAGTCACTCTATGTAGATAGTGGCTTTTTAAGATTCCGCGTGGGCGGATGTTTTGATCGGGGCTTAAAATTGCGCCTCGATCCTGTTTCGTTGCCGCCTATCCATGTTCGTTCAACCCATTGCCACACTTCGGCGCGACGGCGACGGCCTGACCGTCCTTGACCAGACCTGCTTGCCCTGGCGCATTGCGGAGCGCCGTCTTGCTACGCTTGAAGATATTGCTGAGGCTATTTCCGCAATGCGGGTGCGCGGCGCGCCGCTGATTGGCTGCGCTGCGGCCTTTGGCGTGGCCGTGGCGCTGGCAAGAGGGGAGGCGAA
>WRJU01000159.1 GCA_009778425.1 Pseudomonadota bacterium | reverse complement strand
GCGGTCTGGCTCATGTCCTGTCTCCGGTCACTGCGCCCTGAAAAGCATCGAGCAAGGGCTGGATGAGGTCGCGCTTGAGTTTGAGCGCGGCCTGGTTGACGATCAGCCTCGAGCTGATCGGCATGATTTCTTCGACTTCTTCGAGATTGTTGGCGCGCAAGGTGCCGCCCGAGGACACCAGGTCGACGATGGCGTCGGCCAATCCCACGAGCGGCGCAAGTTCCATCGAGCCGTAGAGCTTGATGAGGTCGACGTGCATGCCCTTATCGGCGAAATGCGCCTTGGCTGCGTTGATGTACTTGGTCGCCACGCGGATACGCCCGCCGGGCCGAACTGCCGCCGCGTAGTCAAACCCTTTGCAGGTCGCCACGCACAAACGGCACCGCGCGATATTGAGGTCGAGCGGCTGATACAGCCCCGCGCCGCCGTGCTCCAGCAGGACATCCTTGCCAGCGATGCCGAGGTCGGCAGCGCCGTACTGCACGTAAGTGGGCGTATCGGTCGCGCGCACGATCACCAGCCGCACATCGGGTCGGTTGGTGTCGATGATGAGCTTGCGCGAACGCTCTGGGTCATCGGCGGGAACGATGCCCGCCGCAGCGAGCAACGGCAGGGTTTCCTCGAAAATGCGCCCTTTGGAAAGGGCCAGGGTCATGCTGGTCACGGCGCGAACCTTATGGAAGCGGGGCGGTATTGTAACCTGCGCGGGAAGGTGTACTGCTTTTAGCGGCGAACAGCGTGCCATTGTGCCATTCCAAGACGAACAAGCGCGCGGAGTATACTGAGGGTTTCTTATTTTGAGGTTTTTGTTATGACTTTTTTTCTAATTGTTCTCTTTTTGCTCATCGTATTGCTTGTCTGGGGCGTTGTTATCTATAACGGGCTTGTCGCGCTTATCAATCAGATACGCAATACCTTTTCGCAGATCGACGTGCAATTGCAGCGTCGTTACGATCTGATTCCCAATCTGGTGGAAACAGCCAAAGCCTACATGAAGCACGAGCGCGAAACGCTGGAGGCGGTCATTCTTGCCCGCAATCAGGCCGTGCAGGCAGCCAGACAGGTGAAGGACGCGCCCTCTCCTGAGTCGATGCACACCTTGCAGGGTGCGGAAAATGCGTTGGGTGGAATGTTGAGCCGTTTTTTTGCGTTATCCGAGTCCTATCCCGACCTGAAAGCCAATCAGAACATGGCACAATTGCAGGAAGAACTTGCCTCGACCGAAAACCGCATTGCCTTTTCCCGGCAGGCGTATAACGATGCGGTCATGCGCTACAACACCCAGCGCGAAACCTTCCCCAATTCGCTGATTGCCTCGCGCTTTGGTTTTCGTGCCGAGGAAATGTGGAAGAGCGATGAGGGGAGCGTAATCAGGAAAAATATCCAGGTGGGTTTTTAAGGGTCGGTAAGGCAGTATGGATTTTTTCACCGCTCAGTTGCAAGCCCAGCGGAAAAGCCGCTGGCTGGTACTCTGGTTCGCCCTGGCTGTGATAAGCATTATCACGATGATTTATCTGGGCGTAACGTTCTGGGTGAGCTTCAAAGTCCCGATGCCTGCTCTCCAGCTTTGGGATGGCAAGCGGTTTTTCTGGACTTTTTTGTTGGCAGGCGGCGGCATTGCAGTGGCTTCCCTGTACAAGGCATGGGAAATTTCCCGTCACGGCGGGAAATTGATCGCGGAGCAACTGGGCGGGCGGATGATTACACGGGACACAAACGGTCTGGCAGAAAAACGCCTGCTCAACGTGATTGACGAAATGTCCATTGCCGCAGGCATTCCGGCACCTGTCGCTTTTGTGCTCACCGGAGAACCCCGCCTAAACGCCTTTGCCGCCGGGCTTTCCACGCAGGACAGCGTGATTGGCGTCACCCACGGTCTTTTGGAAACCATGAACCGTGATGAACTTCAGGGCGTCATTGGTCACGAAATCAGCCATATCGTCAATGGTGACAGCCGCCTCAACATCAAGCTGATCGGAACCCTGTTTGGCATCTACTCCATCACGCTCATTGGTCGCGGCATGATGCGGGCACGCGGCAAAAACTCTGCTCCCATCGTCCTGAGTGGTCTCGTGCTATGCACCATTGGCTCCATTGGTTTGTTTTTTGGGCGTCTGATTCAGGCCGCTGTTTCCCGAGAACGCGAATATCTGGCCGATGCCTCCGCCGTGCAATTCACCCGCTATCCTTCCGGACTCATTTCTGCGCTCAGAAAATTGCGGAGTTTCGGCTCTCAAATCGATCACCCACAAGCGACGGCGGCAAGCCACCTCTTTTTCGGCACGAGCGGTTCTTCATTGTTTGCCACCCATCCGCCGCTGAGCGAGCGTATCCGCCGCATTGGCGGCATCTTTCTGGATCAGCCCGATGGAGAAAAAACACTCCCGTTTGGAGCGAATGATTCTCTTCCCATGATGGCTGCCAATCTCCACGCAGCCATGCCTGTCATTCCAGCCATTGCTGCCGTTGCCAGCCTACCGGAAGAAATATCTCCCGAAAATCTCAGTCAAGCGCAAATCCTGCTTGCTGACCTGCCCGATACCTTGCGGCAACAGGCAGGGCGTATCACCGGTGCAACCGGCATTTTTGCCGGGTTGCTTTTTTCCAGTCAGCCTGACATCCGGCTCCAGCAGGAAGCGCTGCTTCCACCCGATACCCTGCCCACTGCTCAGGCTCTCCATCAATGGTTATCTGCACAGCCGGAACAGGGCGCGCCTTACCGCCTCGTCTGGCTGGATCTCGTTCTGCCTACCTTGCGCGAAGCGCTGGAGGCCAACCAGCAACAATTGCTCGTTTTGGCGAAGGATCTGATTTGTATCGATGGGCGCGTCAGCCCCACTGGATTTGCCCTTTACAGTCTTTTGCGCGGCGCTTTATCGCCCCCTTCGGAACACTGGGTCAGGCGTAGCGAAATACGTCTGAAACAACTGGATCAGGACATTTCCGCCCTGCTCGCGCTCCTCGCCCATGCCGGGCATGAAGATGTTGAATCTGCCCGGGCAGCCTATCAGAAAGCAATAGCCTGCTCTCCTGCCAACACAAAGCACCCCTTCCCGGAAAAGGCCAAATTTTCATTCCACCAAATTTCCGATGCGCTTACTCATCTTGCGCTGGCCTCGCCGCCTTATCGGAAAAGGCTGCTGGATGCCTGCATGGTCGCCATTCAGTACGACGGCAAGATCACTCCGGTAGAAAAGGAATTGCTCCGCGCCTTCGCGCAAAGCCTCAACTGCCCCGCACCGCTTTCTTGATATTTGCCCTATTGGCAGTGCACGCAAACGAGGAACCCACCGTAGATGAGCATCACGCTCGGGGCGCTCGACATGATGATTGCGTCCCATGCGATAGCGGCGAATACGACCCTCGTTACCCATGATCGATATGTTCTATAAAAGTCAATATCTCAACTCCCACACCACCAACGTAATGAAATGGATGAGGCCAGACTTCACTCCGACACGATCCGGTTACGCCCCAATCGTTTCGCCGCGAGAACGGAACGGTCGGCTCTCTTGATCAGGTCGCTGGCGCTGGACATGGACTCGTCGCGCACTGCCACACCGACGCTGATCGACAGGCGCAACACTTCATCTTCATTGGTAATTGTCAACCGGTCGATTTCCTTACGCAGCCGTTCGCCGCAGGTCAGCACGTCTTCCCGCGAAGTCTCCGGGCAGATCACCAGAAACTCGTCGCCGCCCGTGCGGCAGATCACGTCCTGGCCGCGCAATACCCGGCGCAGGGCTTCGGAAATCAGCCGCAGGGCGATGTCTCCAACGTCGTGCCCATAAATGTCGTTGATCTGTTTGAAGTTATCGAGGTCGATGACCATGCACGCCAGAGAACGCGCACTGCGGTGCGACGCGGCCCATTCCTGTTGTACGCGTTCGAGCGCGTAGCGCCGATTGGGCAAACCCGTCAGGGCGTCGGTGAGCGCGGCTTCCTGCAAGGAACGATTGGAAATAGCCAGTTCGGCGGCGAAGTACCGCAATTCCTCGCGCTCACGCTCCAGTTCCCGCTGCAACAGTACGATCCGCCGGGCCGCGTTCAGCCGTGCCCGCAGTATTCTCTTCCCTGCCACCTTGATGCAGAAATCGTCTGCCCCGGCCTCGATGGCCATAACGTGTTGCTCATCGATGGATGGCAGCAGCAACAGGATGAACATGCTCCGCCCGAGGCGCGAGGCACGCAGTGTCCTAACCATTCGAGACATTCGTTCGGCATTCTCTTCCACATCCAGCGCCAATATCTGCGGTTGCAGGTCGAGGATGTGCTCCATGAAGCCTTCCAGGCCGGGAAACCCAAACGCTTTGATGCCAACATCATTCAATGCTTTCAATATCCGTTCGCGCGTAACGGGGTCAGATGTAACCAGCATCGCCCGTATGTCGGACATCGCCTCCGCGTCAGGCGCGACCTCATTGCCGACCCCGCTTTCCGCAGGCGGCATCCTGGCTCCCGGCATTTCAGGCTCGATGCCACTCAGGGTATCGAAGGGGGGGCATTCCACAGAGTCGAGCTGCAACAATTTGCTCCACTCCAACCACTGGCGGGCAATTTCGTTGCAGCTACCGATGAAAGTCTCGCGCGAGCATCCCAGATGCGCCGCCAGACGCACGGCTTTCCCAATCAGCAGGTGCTGTTCATCCGGTTTGCCCAGGCAGATGTCGGCCACGCACCTGGCAAGGATCAGGCATCGCATGACCGTCATTTCACGTCCGTCTTCGGCAAAGGGCGCTTCCAGGGGACACTCGAAATAGCGTACCGGGTCAGCGAACACGGATGGAAACCCCCAATCCATGAGCATCGCCGTACCCAGGTCTGAATGGGTCATTGCAAGCGCCTGCTGCTCCAGTTCCAGAAGATCGGCGCCCGACCTGCCTGCCGCAGTGGCGAGCAATTGCCCGTACTTGGCCGGGTAAACCGTCGCCAGCGCCAGTTCGCCTATCCGCGCCAGCAGGCCAACACTAAAAAGCTCGTCGGCGGCAACCGTGCGTATATCTTGTTGTTGCGTCGCCAGTGTCTGCATGGTCAGCGCCATGATGACCGACGATGACCAGAACCGCGTGTAATCGAACCCCGGGCAAGACCCCTTGCGATAATTTGACAATATCGAGAAGCCCAACGCCATTGCGCGTACCGCCGGTATCCCCAGCACCATCAGAGCTTCCTGTACCGACACGATCGCGCGCTGCCGGAAAAGCGCGCCATTGGCCGCCTTGATGAGCCTGCCGACGAACGCTGGATCAACCTTGATGGTTTGCGCCAATTCGGTCGCAGAAACCGTTTCGTCATGCGCCATCCGCATGATCGCAAGCGCAACTCCACGCGGAGATGGAAGATGTCCGGTTGCTTTGATCTGGGCAAAACGATTTAGATCAATTGGAGTTGGCATAACGAGACGCTGAAGAAATGAACCGAAAGAATCAATCGACCACGACCTGCGTTATAACGTCCGCATTGCAGCATTTCCGCCAAAAACCTTTTTTATGTGTTTATGTGTACTGATACGACACATTACGGCATGTAATATTATTTACCTTATGTGGTTTTCCGCAGTGTGCGTCATATGCCCGCAGGGCGAAAAAGTTTCCTCCATATAGAGTCATTCAAGTACCCTCCACTCCATACCACTGAAGGGTATGCAGCCCCCCGAACCCACCATGAATTACTGCTCCGAGTGCGGCGCAATCGTCGCCCTGACCATCCCCTCCGGCGATACCCGGCTTCGTCATGTCTGCGCGAACTGCGGCGCTATCCACTACCGGAACCCCAAGCTGGTCGTTGGAACCATTCCGGAATGGGAAGATTGCGTCCTGTTGTGCAGACGGGCCATCGAACCCCGGCATGGCAAATGGACGCTCCCCGCCGGTTTCATGGAAACACAGGAAACCACCGCCGAGGCAGCCGCGCGGGAAACACTGGAAGAAGCCTGCGCACGGGTCGAAATCGGGGAGATGTTCACCCTTATCGACGTACCCGCCATCAGCCAGGTACACATCTTTTACCGTGCAAGGCTGCTCAATACCGATTTTCACCCCGGCGAGGAATCGCTTGAAACCAAGCTCTTTCCCGAAGTTGGGATTCCCTGGGACGACATCGCTTTTCGCACCGTTACCCTGACCCTGCAGCATTATTTTGAAGACTGCCGCAATGGCGGCTGGCGTTTTCGCGCAATGGCCCTTCCTATGGCATATTCCTCTGATGATGCTTGGCCACGCGGATAAAATGTCACTCATGGCAAGTACCGCTACGCGGAAATTGACTCAAAAAAACTTCACATCAGGAGGGCTCCTGCATGAATCCATCGAACCGAAACGCAGCGGGGATACGCATCCTCAGTCTGGCGGAAGGCCAAGCGCTCCTCGCACTCTACGAAAAAATGATTGAAACGGCCCGGACGCACGATTGGGATCGGCTGGTTGAAATCGAGCGTCAGGCCGCAGAACTCCGCGATGCGGCCATTGCCCGCCCGCTTGCGCCCGATGACGTTGAAGATGTGAAAGAATTGACTGCCCTGCTCATCCGGATTCAGCGCCTCGATCATGAAATACGCAAGCTGGTTGAACCGGCATGCGAGCAGGCGCGCCAACAGCTTGCCACCGAAGTCAAGGGTCGTACCGTGCGCGAGGCTTACGGCGATCTGGACACTCCAGGAGGTTAAAAATTCCGGGGCCGGGAGCCTGAAACATGATCCCTTCTGATCTCGCCGCCCGTCTGCGCTTTTTGCACGAAGCCAGTCTTTTCGAGACTTCGCCGCCCGTTGCGGGGCTGCACCGGGCGCGCGAACTCCAGGCTCAGTTGCAGGAACTGGTTCCAGGACAACGCTTCTTCGCCACCCTGCAGCGCACCTTGCCTGACGGCACCTTCCGCGCCCTGGTGGCCGGCCAGCAGCTCACGCTCGCGCTGAACGCCTCAGCCAAACCAGGCGACACGCTCGAACTGGTCGCCACCAGCGTCTCTCCGAAGCTGGTGCTCTCAAGGCTGGCAACACCTGCAGATGGGGCAAACGCCGGTTCGGCCCGCCCCTCCTTGAGCCAGACCGGGCAACTCATCAGTTTCCTGCTCACTGGCCAGCCCGCCGCAAAACCTTCTGTCCTGTCGAACGGCCAGCCCTTCTTCCAGTCCCCTCCCCCTTCACCCGGAACCACTGCTGGAAATGCTGCCAACCCGCAAACCGTCAGCGCGCAATCGGCCACGAGCAGCGCGCAACTGACCTCCGTCAGTGCGCAACTGGCTCCCCTGCTGCGTCAGGCGCTATCGCAAAGCGGGCTGTTCTATGAAGCGCACCAGGCACAGTGGCTGGCGGGAAAAATCGACCTCGCCGCCCTGCTGCGCGAACCCCAGGCGCAAAGCACCGGCCAGCCCCCGGCGGGTAGCCCGGCCGCCAGTGGATCCCCGAATCCCTCGGCGCC
>WRJU01000158.1 GCA_009778425.1 Pseudomonadota bacterium | reverse complement strand
CCCGGCAACATGGTACGGCTGCGCTACGGCTTTGTCGTGAAATGCACCGGATGCGAAAAAGACGCCAACGGCCAGGTCAAAACCGTTTTCGCCGAAGTTTTCCCGGATTCAAAATCCGGCACGCCGGGAGCCGATCAGTACAAGGTCAAGGGCAACCTGCACTGGGTCAGCGCCGCGCATGCCTACCGCGCCGAAGTGAGGCTCTACGAGCGCCTCTTCGCCCACCCCCAACCGGGACAGCGCCGCGAGGGCGACCCCGAAGGCATGGAGCGCGACTATCTCGACGACATCAACCCCGATTCAATCCGTGTCATCGAGGCACTGCTGGAACCGGCGCTCAGAACGGCCAAACCGGAAGAACGTTTCCAGTTCGAGCGGCACGGCTATTTCGTCGCCGACCGCCGCGACTCCACTGAAGGCTCCCCGATATTCAACCGCACGGTTTCGCTCAAGGACTCGTGGGGGAAAGACAAGTTTTAACGTTAGTAAACGTTGTCGCCTGCCACGTAGGAAATACCGGCCGCCTGGATAAAACATCGAACCGGTCACGAGCGCTGATATAATTAGCTGTTTTACGCAATTTTTGGAGTTAAAAACGTGCTGATTTCCAACGCTTACGCTCAGGCTGCCGACGCCGGGCAAGCTGCCGCGACCGGCGGCCTCGCCAGTTTCCTGCCCTTGATCCTGATGGTCGCGGTGCTGTATTTCCTGATGATCCGTCCCCAGATGAAACGCGCCAAGGAACACAAGTCCATGGTCGATGCCCTCTCCAAGGGGGATGAAGTCATTACCGGCGGCGGCATTGCGGGCAAGGTCATGGAAGTGAATGACAACTTCGTCCAGGTCGAAATCGCTGCCAATACCGTGGTTGCCGTACAAAAACAGACCATTACCGCCGTGCTGCCCAAGGGTACGCTAAAGGCTCTCTGACCCCCCTGCTCCGGGCGGGCGCGCCGCCCGGAGAGAAGCTGCACGCGCCATTCTCCCTTCAAACTGCCGACCATGAACCGCTATCCCCTCTGGAAAAATATCATCATCATCGCCGTGCTGTTCTGGGGGCTGATTTATACCTTGCCGAATTTCTTCGGCGAGGCGCCCGCCGTACAGGTTTCAAGCGCCAAAGCCACGCTGGAGATCGACCCCGTTGCCGACAGCGCACGCATCGCCCGTGCGCTCGAAACAGCCGGAATCGAGCAAAAGGGCATCTTTTCTGACGCCATCGGCATACGCACACGTTTCGCTGATACCGAGACCCAACAGCGTGCCAAGGATGTCATCGAGAAAGCCTTCAACCCCGACGAAAAAGACCCCTCCTACATCGTAGCGCTCAACCTGCTGCCGAACTCCCCACAGTGGCTCACGAATCTCAATGCCTTGCCGATGTACCTGGGGTTGGATTTGCGCGGCGGCGTGCATTTTCTGCTCGAAGTCGACATGCCGGGCGCGATCACCCGCCGGCTGGAAGCCATCGCCGGCGACCTGCGCGGCCAGTTGCGCGAGAAGAATGTGCGCCATGCGGGCATTGCCCGCGAAGGCAACACCCTGGTGCTTCGTTTCCGCGACGCTGCCCAGCGTGCCGCCGCCCGCGCGGCAATCCAGTCTTTCAGCAATGAACTGCAACTGGCCGAACGCGACGCGGGTGGCGACGACTTCCGGCTCATTGCCAACTTGAGTTTGCCGGCCCAAAAGAACATCCAGGAATTTGCCATCAAGCAGAACATCAACACTCTGCACAACCGCATCAACGAACTGGGCGTGGCCGAGCCCGTAATCCAGCAGCAAGGGGCTGACCGCATCGTCGTGCAATTACCGGGTGTGCAGGATGTCGCAAGAGCCAAGGAACTCCTGGGCCGCACTGCCACGCTCGAACTGCGTATGGTCGAAGGCACACCCGGCGATGAACGGGCATTCGAGATCGCCGCAGGCCGGGCGCAGGCTCCCTACGGCACGGAGCTATACATCGAGCGCCGCAGCCGCCGCGCCCAAGTGAACCAGGCAGAAGACCCAGGCGACAGGGGCCTCCCCATCCTGCTCCGCAACCAGATCGAACTCACCGGTGAAAGCCTCACCGACGCGCAGGCCGGTTTCGACGAAAACAGCCAACCGGCGGTGCACCTCACCCTGGATAGCGCAGGTACGCGCAAATTCCGCGAACTCACCCGCCAGAATGTCGGCAAGCACATGGCCATCGTGCTGGTCGAAAAGGGCAAGGGCGAAGTTGTGACCGCGCCGGTCATCCGCACCGAGATCGGCGGCGGGCGGGTACAAATCTCCGGCAGCATGACCACCGCCGAAGCCAACAAAACGGCTTTGCTGCTGCGCGCGGGGGCGTTGGCCGCGCCGATGGAAATCATCGAGGAGCGCACCGTCGGTCCAAGCCTCGGAAAAGACAACATCGACAAGGGCTTCAACTCCACGCTGTGGGGCTTTACCGCCATCGTCGTGTTCATGTGCGTGTATTACATGCTCTTCGGGCTGGTTTCCTCCATCGCGCTTGCCGCCAACCTGCTGCTGCTGGTAGCGCTGCTCTCGCTGCTGCAAGCCACCCTGACCCTGCCGGGCATTGCCGCAATGGCGCTCACCCTGGGCATGGCCATCGACTCCAACGTCCTCATCAACGAACGCATCCGCGAGGAACTGCGAGGCGGCTACACCCCACAGATAGCCATTACCGCAGGCTATGAGCGCGCCTGGAACACCATCCTCGACTCCAACATCAGCACGCTCATTGCAGGTATCGCGCTGCTGATCTTCGGTTCCGGCCCGGTTCGGGGCTTTGCCGTGGTGCATTGTCTTGGCATCCTCACCTCGATGTTCAGCGCCATTCTCGTCTCCCGTATGCTCGTCAACTTCATCTATGGCCGCCGCCGCAAACTCGACGGGCTTTCCATCGGCCAGATATGGAAACCGGGCAACAACTGAGCCGACTCGAACAAGGAACACATCTTCATGGAATTTTTCCGTATCAAAAAAGACATTCCGTTCATGCGCTACGCGCCGGTCTTCAACGTCATCTCGTTGTTGACCTTCGTCGTGGCGGTGCTCTTTATCGTTTTTCGCGGCTTGAACCTGTCGGTCGAATTCACCGGCGGAACCTTGGTCGAAGTCGGCTATGCCGACAGCGCCCCGCTCGACTCCCTGCGCCGGGCGCTGGCCGATGAAGGTTATCCCGATGCTCAGGTACAGAACTTCGGCAGCAGCCGCGACGTCCTGATCCGCCTGCCCAACCGCGATGGCGCTGAAGTCTCCAAAGTGGGAGAACAGGTCAAGAGCATGCTCAACAAAATCGAGGGGCCGAAAGCCACCGTGCGCCGGGTAGAATTCGTCGGCCCGCAGGTCGGCAAGGAGCTTGCCAGCGACGGCGCAATGGCGCTGCTGTTCGTCATCATCGGCATCGTGATTTATCTCGCGTTTCGCTTCGAGTGGCGCTTCGCCGTCTCTACCATCATCGCCAACCTGCACGACTGCGTCATCATCGTAGGCTTCTTTGCCTGCTTCCAGTGGGAATTCTCGCTCTCCGTGCTGGCGGCAGTGATGGCGATATTGGGCTATTCCGTCAATGAATCCGTCGTCGTGTTCGACCGTGTGCGCGAAACCTTCCGCAAGCGGCGCGACCTGAAAACGCCCGAAGTCATCAACCACGCCATCACCAGCACCATTTCCCGTACCGTCATCACCCACGGTTCCACGCAGGTGATGGTGCTCTCCATGCTGTTGTTCGGCGGCGAAACGCTGCACTACTTCGCGCTCGCGCTCACCATCGGCATCTGCTTTGGCATCTACTCCTCCGTGCTCGTCGCCAGCCCGCTCGTGATGTGGCTCGGCGTGTCGCGCGAACAATTCGCCAAGGTGAAAGCGCAGAAACAGGAAGCGGTAGTGTGACCATCACATCAAAACCGAACTGGCGATGAAAAACGTTCTCATCGTTTCCTACTCTCAGAGCGGTCAGCTTGCCGATATTGCCGCCTCCCTGGCGCGCCCATTGAAAACGGAGGGGGTCAGGGTTCATCACGAAGCGCTGAAGCCGGAACCGGCCTTTCCGTTTCCTTGGCCATTTTTCGCCTTTCTCGACGCTTTCCCGGAGTCGGTACGTCTCGATCCGCGCCCCATCAGCCCCCTCACGGTTCCAGACGATACGACATTCGATTTGGTGATTCTCGCCTGGACGGTCTGGTATCTCTCTCCATCGCAGCCCATGACCGCCTTCCTGCAAAGCGCCGAAGGCAAACGCCTGATCGCCGGAAAACCGGTTGTCAGCCTGGTGGCCTGCCGCAATATGTGGTCTTCTGCATTCGACACGCTGAAAACGCTGGTCACGGAAGCGGGTGGCCGGCTCGTCGATCATGTGGCATTGACCGATGAATCCCCTCCGCTGTTGTCTTTCATCACTACGCCGCGCTGGATGCTGACGGGTCGGCGCAACCGTTTTCTCGGTTTGCCACCTGCCGGAATCAACGCCAAGCAAACAGCAGGCGTAGCGAGATTCGGCATGGCGCTGGCCGAGGCGCTTGCCCGTGACGAAGAAAAATGCGGGCAACCCATGTTGAGCGGCCTGTGCGCGGTCAGCATCGCGCCCCATCTGATCATGTCCGAACGCACTGGCAGACGAGCCTTTATGGTGTGGTCGAAGTTCATCCGTCTTTGCGGACATTCCGGACAGAGGCGGCGGATTCCTGCGCTAATATTGTTCGCGCTCTGTCTCATCACTATGATCCCCATCGTCGTGCCACTGCATTTCATCCTGAACCGTCTGACCGCGCTGCTGTTTGTCCGCCGCGCCGCAGAGATCGTTCGGCTTTATGAGCAACCTTCTGGCGCAGATGATGCGCGCATGGCCCATGAGTGAAGCCTTTATCACTGCCACGGCAGCAGCTCTGCCCAACGCGCCCGTCGACAACGAGTCCATCGAGGCTGTTCTTGGCCAGATCGGAGGCAAACCCTCGCGCGCCCGACCGATCATCCTGCGGCAGAACGGGATCAAAAGTCGCCATTACGCAATCGACCCTGCAAACGGCTTGCCCACGCACACCAACGCCAGCCTTACCGCCGAGGCAATTCGCACCCTCGCGCAAACCAGCGGTTTCGCGCTCGATAGCCTCCGTTGCCTTGTCACGGGGACATCCATGCCCGACCAGATCATGCCCAATCATGGCGTCATGGTTCATGGCGAACTGGGCAATCCCGCCTGTGAGGTTGTTTCAACCGCCGGTATCTGCCTGTCGGGTTTGGCCGCTCTCAAATACGCTTGGCTTGCCGTAAAAGGGGAAGAAACAGCAAACGCGGTGGCAACAGGTTCCGAACTGTCATCTGCGATTTTGCGGGCAAATTGTTTTTCCGAAGAAAGCGCAGCCCGCGTCGCTGCGCTTTCCACGCAGCCTGCCATCGCATTTGAGAAAGATTTTCTGCGCTGGATGCTCTCCGATGGCGCAGGCGCTTTTCTCATTGAACCTCGCCCGCGCGCGGGGCAAACCAATTTGCGCATCGACTGGATCGAACTTTCATCCGCCGCTCACCGCCTGCCCGTGTGCATGTACTCAGGCAGCGAGCGGTCTCTCGATGGCAAGCTCGTCGGCTGGGCGCAATTCTCGCCCAGACAATGGGCGGAAAAATCCATCTTCGCCGTCAAACAGGACGTAAAACTTCTGGATCGTCACATCGGCGATGCGATGCAAACCCCCTTGCCTGCGCTTATCATGCGACGCGACCTCAAGGCGGAAGAAATCGACTGGTTCCTGCCGCACATGTCGTCGTATTATTTTCAACAGCTCATATTTGATGCGCTGGCGCAAATAGGATTGCCTATCCCGTTCGACCGCTGGTTTACAAACCTGGAAACGAAAGGCAACACGGGTTCGGCGTCGATCTTCATCATGCTTGACGAATTGTACAGAAGCCGACGCCTCGTTCCCGGCGAGCGCCTACTGTGCTTCGTGCCGGAGAGCGGGCGTTTTTCGAGTGGATTCATGCACCTGACGGTCGTTTGAGGCATCCCGAAATGAACGCCGCTGACGTTCCCCAGGAAAACAGCTCCACTTACGGCGGCCATCTCAAAGCCGTGTATGCGCGCGCCGATGATGGTCGGCTCGAACTCGTGCAGTCGCGCGGGTGGGAAGCTGAAGAAACCGTCACCCGGCAAGCAGTACAGGTATTCGAGGAATTGGCCGCCAATGCGCTTGAGAGAGTGCGCGCAGGGCAAAGCTCCTCGCTCGAAGCCCACATGTATCGCGCACGCATGGACATCGCCCTGCTTGCACAGGCAAGCGGGCTTTGGCGTTGGCAGGTGCGCCGTCATCTCCGCCCGGCGGTATTCGCCCGCCTTTCAAAGACTTTACGCGCGCGTTACGCGGAAGCCCTGGGCATTGCCCCCAGTCAGTTGGATGTAGTCGACTGACATGTCATCGGCCAGTTTCGTCCACCAACAAGCGTCCCATTGCGAAAGCGGAGTCATGAGCGCCATCGTGCGCCATTACGGCCTGCCGCTTTCCGAACCTATGGCTTTCGGCCTGTCTTCGGCACTGACTTTCGCCTTTCTGCCCTTCATCAAACTCTCCGGCCTACCGTTGGTGTCATACCGGATGCCGCCCAGAACGATCATTCGCGGCCTGCAAAAACCTCTCCGGTTTTCGATGCACACTGAAACGTTCCGCCGTCCGGAAGACGGTGTGGCGCGGCTCAATGAATTGCTTGATGCCGGACAAGTCGTGGGATTGCAGGTTTCCATATTCTGGCTGCCATTCATACCGCAGGATTTCCGCTTTCACTTCAACGCCCACAATCTGCTCGCCTATGGGCGCGATGAGGCAAGCGGAGATTACCTGCTCTCCGATCCCGTGCTGGAAGAGCCTGTACGTTGCGCGAGTGCCGATTTGGCGAAAGCGCGTTTCGCCCGTGGCCTACTCGCGCCAAAGGGATTGTTGTATTACCCGAGCAACGCGCCGCAGGAACCCGCATGGGAACGGGCCATTCCCGCCGCACTCAGGAAAACCTCGCAGATCATGCTCCGCGCCCCGCTGCCCTTCATCGGCGTCAAAGGGTTTGCGTGGATCGCGCGCGCATTCGAGCGCCTGCCTGCCACTGCCAATCCGCAAGCAGCCAAACTCTACATTGGGCATCTGATACGCATGCAGGAAGAAATCGGGACAGGCGGCGGAGGCTTCCGTTTCATGTACGCAGCCTTTCTCGAAGAAGCCGCTGCACTCACTGCCCGCCCGGCGCTTGCCGAACTGGCCGCACAACTGGTTGAAATCGGCGATTTCTGGCGCGAATTCGCGCTCGCAACCGCACGCATGATCCGCGACCGCGACCCGCTCGACCCCGCCCATCTCGCAACCCTGCTGCGCGCACAAGCGGCGCGTGAAAAGACGTTCTTCAC
>WRJU01000157.1 GCA_009778425.1 Pseudomonadota bacterium | reverse complement strand
CCGCGCAGTTCGCCACGCGGGTATTGGGCGAGCGCATCCAGAGGACATGCGATAGCTGTACCAAGACGGAGACGACCCCCGGCGAGGGGTTGATGGCGGTGATCCAGGAAGAATACGAGGCAAAGCTCCAGTCCCTTGCGAACCTGGTAAGCGGCACAAGCACCATCAACGCCACCAACCTTGAGCGCGCCGGGAGCAACTATCTCCCCGTCACCCGCTCGGTTGTCGAGGCCCTGCGAGACGAGCCGGATCAGGACGCGCTCGGAAAACGCCTCGCCTCGGAAGTTGCCTTGTCCAGCACGCTGGAGAAGGCGCTCCTGCTGGAGAGGATGCTCCGGGCCGGGAAAAAAGAACCGAACGTGTCGGCAAACGAGATGGCGATGCAGGCGGTCGACCAGGAGATTCAAACGCTCACGCAGGAAATCGCCAGCCTGAAAGCCGAACTGGAATTGCGCCATTCGCTCACGGGCAATGCCGCGCTCGCCATCGTCCAGAGGAAGGCAGCACGCGCCGCTGCATCAGGCGGTGTGTTCGAGGGCGACACGACACGGGACAGGGTGAAGCAAATTGAAAGGCCGTAGGTGGTTTCAGTCCAGATGGCTGCGGAACGCTGGTATTGCGGTGCTCTGGTGCCTGGGGGTGCTTGGCGTGCTGGTGGCGATCAACGTGGTCGGCATTGCGTTAGCCGGAAGCGTCGGGCACTGGCAAGCGTGGATGGACTCCCATGCAAACCTCTTCCTCGCTTGGCGGCTGATCCTGTACGCCAACATCGCCGCCGGGTGGGTGTGGATGCGCCGCCGGGTTTTGAAGCGTGAGCCGGGTAACGACACCCAATGGCGGCTGGCGCGGGTAGAACTCACCTGCATCCTGGTCGTCGTCCTGCTTGAAGCGGCACAGGCCATGAAAGGGGCAATAGCATGACGCTTGCAACGACCGACTATCTTGAGTATTACCTGACGCTCGTTGGCTGGATCGTAAGCAACGGCATCTGGCACGTTCTGCTGGCCAGCGGCCTCTTTGCCATCCCGTTCGCTTTCATCGTGATCCAGGAATGGCTCAAAGCGCGCACGGAAGGCGTCGACGAGGGCAACAAGGGGGTGCTCTCCTCGATGCGGATCGAAAACCGGGTCTGGGTGGCGGTGGTAGTGATCCTGTTTGCCTGCGTCCCGCTCAAAGAGGTGAAACTTGGCACGATCCAGTTTGATACGAGCCGATCCGCACAATGCCATACCAGCATCCCGGTGCCTGACGATACACGGTGGTCAAACGCCTACTCCACGCTCAACAGCCAACCTGCGAAGGTGCCGGTCTGGTGGTTCCTGGTGCATTCCTTGTCCAAAGCCGTCACGGGCGCGGCGGTAGCCGCAATCCCCTGCGGAGTCGACCTGCGTCAGATGAGAATGGACATCGACGCAACCCGCATCAATGACCCGCTGCTCGCCCAGGAGGTGTCGGACTTTACGAGGGACTGCTACAACCCGTCCCGTGCAAAACTCTTCATGAACCGTCCCACACTCACGCAGCAGCAGATGAACGACGTGAGCTGGATTGGCTCAAGGTACTTTCTGAATACGCCGGGGTTTTACGACACGTATCACGCCAGTACCGCACTGGATGCGTGGCCGTACAACATGACCCGCGATGCGGGCTTGGCCGAGGTCACGGGCGGGGGCGGCTATCCGACCTGCAACCAATGGTGGCTCGATTCGGGCCGGGGCTTGCGTGCCCGGCTGCTAAATCAAGTCGCCCCGGACTTGCTCACACGGTTCGGTGCCTGGGCGGGTTTTATGTCGGCTGATGAGGTTGCGGATTCGATCATCCGGTCGATTGCCTCCCCGCGAAAACAAATCGTCAACAAAGGCGCTGTTTACTCCGACTACGGTGGACAGGTGGATATGAGCATCCCGAACATGGCAACAAGGGCCGCCTCGGATATTGGCCTCACGATGGGTACGCTCGCGTATTTTCCGGCGATGGACGTGGTGAGGCAGGCGCTTCCGATGATTCTGTCCTTCCTCAAAATGGCGCTCGTGATCTGCATTCCGCTTTTGCTTTTGATCGGCACGTATGACCTGAAGGCGTTAATGACCATCAGTTGCGTGCAGTTCGCGCTCTTCTTCGTGGAATTCTGGTTTCAACTCGCAAGGTGGATCGACTCGACCATCCTTGATGCGCTCTACGGTTGGGACAGCCCACACAGCAATTTCAACCCGCTCATGGGGCTGAACAACACTTTTGGGGACATGCTGCTGAACTTCGTAATGGCGACGATGTTTATTGTGATGCCCGTGTTATGGATGACAGCACTCGGTTGGGCGGGACTCAAAACCGGGAATTTCTTGAGCGGGCTTGCAGGCGGAACTGCGGGAGCACAAGCGGCGGGCGGCAGATTGGGGGAATACTTTACTCCCAAGTAGGGAATAAACTGCCTCAACCCTAGTCAATACGGGTGTCAAGATAGTTGCAATACCAGCCAAAACCTTGGTAGCCATCCCTCAATTCAATCTCTGGCCGAGTATTTCTCGCAACGCCAGACTGACTATTGGCCGCCATATTCATGACGAGGATGACGAACACAACCACCAGCGCCACCCAAAACGCCACATAGAGAGCCGCCGCGATGATGGCGAGCTTGGCAACCCAGATAAGCGCCGTTACAGCCTTCGGCGGCAACCCCGTCGAAGCCAGCGCCCCGTCCGCCTTGTGCCAGGTACGCGCCCACGCCCGGCCAAGCCAATGAGCGAGGCGGGTCAGGATTCCAGCAGGGCGGTAGGTGGTGTTCGTTGCCATGATTGTTCTGATGCTACGCGAGTATCAAAGACATCTCAAGCCGACACCACTCGACGGGCGGATTTTCGTGATGCTTGGAGATGAAAAGGCCACAGAAAAGGCCGAAAAGGCGTGAAGGGGGAAAGGAATGGATGCAAGGGGAAAGGCTCTACGCGAAAAGGCTGAAATGGCTCTGAAAGGGCTGTTCCGGCTGTTCCAACGCGATGCTGTTCCAGTATCACCCGCCGCGCCGTCGACGCCCATCCCCGAGGGGCTGACATCGCCCCAACTGGCGGCGGCGCTGCTCTCAACTTCCCGGCGACAAAGGCTGCTGGAACACATCTGGCAACGCACATCCCTCTCGCGCACGCAATTCGATGCCCTCTACCTCGCACCCATCAACCGCTTCGCAGAACTGGTGCAGCTTCTCCCCGCATCCGAGGCGCACCACCACGCCTGGCCAGGGGGCATGCTCGATCACGCGCTCGAAGCCGTCGCCTTTGCGCTCAAGATGCGCCAGTCACGCCTCCTGCCGGTCGGGGCCGTCCCCGAAACACAAGCGGCGCAGGGCGAAGCGTGGACGGCAGCCATCGCCTACGCGGCGCTCCTGCACGACATCGGCAAGGTCGCCGTGGATCTCCATGTCGAATACGGCGATGGCACAATCTGGCACCCTTGGCACGGATCGCTGACACATCCATACCGCTTCCGCTATGTGAAGGGGCGCGAATACCGATTGCACGGCGCGGCCACTGGCCTTATCTACATGCGCGTGCTCGATGCAGGCATCCTCGACTGGCTCAGTAGTTTTACTGAGATGTGGCATGCGCTTCTCTACGTGCTGGCCGGTCAGTACGAGCACGCAGGCGTGTTGGGGGAGATCGTCCAGCAGGCCGACCAGGCTTCCGTCGCCCAGGCCCTCGGGGGCGATCCGGCCAAGGCGCTGTCCGCTCCAAAGCACGCACTCCAAAGAAAACTCCTCGACGGGCTGCGCTACCTGATCCGGGAGGAATTCAAGCTGAACCAGCCCCAAGCCTCCGACGCTTGGCTGACGCAGGATGCCCTTTGGCTGGTGAGCAAAACTGTCGCCGACAAGCTGCGCGCGCACCTGCTGTCACAGGGCATCGACGGTATCCCGACAGACAACCCGGCGCTCTTCAACGTCCTGCAAGAGCACGGCATCATCCAACCTGCGGCAGACGGCAAAGCAATCTGGCGCGCGAGGGTCACGGGAGAAAACGGCTGGTCGAACAGCTTCACGTTCCTGCGTGCCCCTCCGGCCCTGATCTGGGAATCCGATCAACGCCCGGAACCCTATGCGGGTAGCGTGCGGGCAGAAGGCGAAGCCGTGCTGGGGGAAACCGGGGAATCTCCCGCTAAGGAAAACCGCGTCGGGCACGGCACAGCCGAACAAGCTCCTCCTGCCGTACTGCCTCCCGCTCTTGATCCTGTAAGCCTTCTCGGTTTGCTGGAACCCGCCCAAGGCACGCCGGTGCTGGATAATCCGTCTCCCGTTGAAACACCGACTCCGGCTCCAGCAATCCCCAAGACGCCGCCCACGGTGCCGCTTGACCTGCCTGTTAAAGCCGATGGGCCGGAGGCGGAAACTGACGGCACTCCCTCCGGGGAGCATTTCATCCGCTGGCTGCGGCAGTCAATCCGCACCCGGAAAATCATCATCAACGAAGCCAAAGCGAAGGTGCACACCGTCGCGGGCACCGTATTTCTTGTGACCCCCGGCATCTTCCAGCGTTACTCCCAGGAATTCCTGCAATGCGCCGATCTTGCGAAAGAGGACGGCGTCAGTGATTGGGTCTGGACGCAAAAACAATTTGAGCGGCTTAGGCTGCATCGGAAACAGGAGAACGGGCTGAACATCTGGACGTGCGAAGTCTCTGGCCCACGCAAGTCCAACCGGCTCAACGGCTACCTGCTCGACCGCCCAGATGTGTTGTTCGATCAGCCTATGCCTGACAATCCGTACCTGTGCTTGAGCAGCAATGAAAATAAAAGCGCCCGTTAAAATTCAGGGCGAGTGGGTGATGAAATACGATGTTTGCACTCAATAAAGCAGATTGTGGATAATACTCAAGTGCATAAAGGAGCAATCCTTTTAACATTTTTCCAGAACGGCATTCTCGGTGAAATCAAAGACAGCAAGATAGGGGGCTCATTGCTATGGACATACTGCCTTCTTTCAATAACACACGTCGCCAAAACCGATGGGTGAAGCCACGCATCCTGATGCTTGAAGTCAGGGACAAGGATCGCCCGAATGAAAAAGCCATTGGCTGGGTGTTGATTGAGCGGGAAGAAACATATAGACGCGATCCAGGAGGGATTGTTTCGGAATCTTCAATATGTTTGTCATATAGGCATATCAAGGTAGGGTTTTTGAATCAAAACAACAGCAAAGGATTTTTTGACGCATCCTATAAGAGCGGCTTCCCTGCAGCTGTTTCTCTTACCAACGGGGGGGTGTTTCTCGACCTACCTGAACTGCGTGGGCAACGCATCGGCACTTACTTGATGAACGAAATCATCCAGTGGGCGCAGCAGTGGCCTGATGAAAATGTCAAAAGTATTAAGTTGGTGTTAAATCAGGCAGATGAAGATAACAAGGAGCGACGCAACAGGTTCTATGAACGTTTTGGTCTAGTTTTTGACTATACCGACCCTGAACACCGGGAGGGGGTATCCCGTCCTATGCTGGTCGGGGTGTTGAATACAGTTGAAACGTGGAAGCAAAACATCACTGAACATCAACTACTCGATTATTTGGCACAATCCCTCCATGACTTAGAAATAGCCACATTAGATTTGCAGGCTTGTAAGAAGACTTGCGAAAAACTGAAAGCAACCTTAATAAAAGCCGAGCAAAACAACGTCGGAGTTCATCCATTACGCTGGGCTCTGTGCCTTAAAAAAATTTTGGCAAGGTTATTTTTGGCCGAGCGCTGAACGCTGTTTTTCAGGCCACTGCCCTCAAGTCCTCCCAGCTTCGTTTTGTGAGCCTTCACAAAACGAAGCCCACTCTCCCATCAGGCTGGCGCGTTTATCCAGATAGTCTGTCCGTAAATAGGCTGCTTCGACGGCATCAGGCAGTTTATGCGCCAGCGCATGCTCACAAACCTGCCGGGGGTAATGTGTCTGTTCGGCAGCCCAATCGCGGAAGGTCGAACGAAAACCATGCGTTGTGATTATCTTGTTTTGTTTCGGATCAAGGAACCCCTTTCGCCCCTCCTCAATAGCGGCCTGGTGCATGCGCTTGATAACTTTACAAAACACACTATCGGAGAACTTTCCATTTCCCGGAGACGGAAAAACATAGTCCGTGCCTACGATACGCGGCAATGCCTGCAATAGATTGAAGGCTGCTTCGGAGAGCGGGACACGGTGGGGTCTGTCGCCTTTCATCCGTTCTGTGGGGATCGTCCAGACTCTCGTTTGCATGTCAAATTCGTCCCAGGTCGCCCCAAGAACTTCATTCATGCGCACTGCCGAAAGGATGAGAAATTCCAGCGCACAGGATGCGATTCCTTCGCGCTTGCGCAGCTCGGTGATGAAAGACCCTATTTCAGAATAAGGCAAGGCAGGCTGTGGCTGCCTATTGCGCTTGATCCTCCCAAGAATCGGCTCCAATGTCCCTTTCCACGCAGCGGGATTGTCCCCCTCCAGGTACTCCATTGCTTTTGCGTAATTGAATACCATTTCGATGCGGCACCGGAGTTTGCTGGCCGTTTCGTACTTGCTCTCCCAAATAGGCTCGAGCACCGCCACGATGTCCGCCCTTGTGATGGCTTTGACGGGCTTATTACCAATAATGGGGAATGCGTAGTTTTCGAGTGTCGATCTCCACTTTGCAGCATACTTTGGGCTTTTGAATTCGCGCGATTTGTTGGCGATGACCACTCTCGCGCATTCCTCGAATGTTTTTGACTTTGCCTGCTGGATGCGGGCAGCCTCGCATTCTTGCCGCCTTTGCGCCACGGGGTCGATGCCATCCCGGAGCAACTGACGCATCTGGCGGGCCTTCTCGCGCGCTTCAGCCAGCGATACCTCCGGGTAACTCCCTAGCCCCATGTCCCGCCGGTGTAGGACACTGCGGCCTTGACTGTCGATGCGGGTGCCGACCGCCACACGCAGAACCCAGGAGCGGGAACAACCCATGACCTGTAGATGCAGACCGTCTACACCGCCAACTGCGTAGCGTCCTTGAGACTTGATTTTGGCGACACCTCGGGCTGATAATTCTTTTGCTTTTTTGGGCATTTTTTTCACCTTTGACAACCCTTCCAAAGTTCGATGAAAGGTTTTCTAAGGGTGATTATATCCCACATCTTATCCCACATAAAGCACCGGATTTCACTGGACGCATCGGAACTCACTGACGCATGAAAACAGGTAACTTACTGATTATTTGCGGAGGATCGGAACTGTATGGAACCTACAAACATGCGTTTGGGTTTGCTTGGCGAAACCGGACACAAGCC
>WRJU01000156.1 GCA_009778425.1 Pseudomonadota bacterium | reverse complement strand
GTAATCGTCCCCTCCCGCAAGCAAGGCGTGGCGAGCCAGAGGCTCGTCCGCCCCTGCCGCGATGAGCGGCGCGAGGGGTAGCGCCCCCGCGTCGAGCATCGCGCCGAGCTTCGAGCATTCACACAGGTGCGCAAGGTCTCCAGCCAGCCCGTCCGAGACATCGAGCATCGCGCGCGCAATGCCGCGCAAGGCTGCTCCCGCTTCGACGCGCGGCACTGGCCGATGCAGGGCGGCGAGCGCCTGACCGGCATCGGCAAGCTGGACGCGGTTTTGCAAGTGCATCAACCCAAGCGCTGCCAGCCCCGGCCAGCCGGAAATCCAGAGATCGTCCCCCGGCTGCCCGCCCGCGCGGGTGGTTGCCTGCCCCACCGGAACTTCGCCGAACAGGGTCACGGTCATGGCGAGCGGCCCGCGCGTGGTATCGCCGCCGACGAGTTCCACGCCATACCGCCCGGCACAGTCGAAAAAACCTTCGGAAAAAGCCGCAATCCAGCCTTCATCGGCAGCGGACAGGGTCAGGGCCAGCGTCGCCCATCGCGGCGAGGCACCCATTGCCGCCAGATCGGAGAGATTGACCGCCAGCGTTTTCCAGCCCAGGTCGCGGGGCGAAGTGTCGTGAAAAAAGTGCGTGCCCGCCGTGAGGGTATCGGTCGTCACCGCCAACTGCATGTCCGGCGCAACGCGGAACAACGCCGCGTCATCCCCCACCGCCAGATCGGTGTGTCGGGCCGGACGGGTGAAATAGCGGCGGATGAGATCGAATTCCGAAGGCATGGTGCAGTAAAAATCGCAGGCAATAGATTAGCAATACGTCGATGGGATAGAGTATTATCTTCGATTTTCCGAGAGCCTGTCATGGCATTTCATCCTCCCAAGGGTCGTACCGGAGTGGCTCGCATCGTGGCTGCAATGGGCTACTCCCGCGACGGGCTGCTGGCCACGTTCCGGGGTGAAGCGGCATTCCGTCAACTTGTTGCGCTGCACATCGTACTCATTCCGCTGGCGTTTTTCTGCCCGGTCAGCCGGGGCGAGCGCGCGCTGATGATTGCTGCCTGTCTGCTCTCTTTCATCGTCGAACTGTTCAACTCGGCGATCGAAGCCGTGGTCGACCGCATTTCGGCAGAACACCATCCCTTGTGCAAGAACGCCAAGGACATGGGAAGCGCCGCGCAACTGATCGCCCTGATCCTGGTCGCGGCGGTATGGGGCGTGATCTTATTGGGCTGAGCACAGGTCGGGCTGACGCAGCCTTGACGAGGAATGGGCTGCCAGGGCGCAACGATTCAGGGATTTTTACGATTTTCGTTTTCCGGACTTATGGCTACGTTCAAAATCAAAAAACTCTTGTTTTGCTTCCTGCTCATTGGCGGGTTTGTCGCGCTTGGCAAGGTCATGTTGCGCCCGCTTCCATTTTCCGGCCCGATCGGCAAGCGCGCGCCCAACATTTATCTTCCGGACGCCCTGATCCGTAGCCATAGCCTCTCGAAGCTCCCTCCTGACCTGCTGCGGATACCGCTTGCCCGCGACGTGCTCACCGAGGATTTCGTCGCCTATTACGAGCAGAACGAAAACCGCCTGGCGCTCTCCGGCACACTGCGGCGCATCGCTTTCGAGCACAAGCTGAATTTCCCGGAAAGGGTGCTCGAATCCGTTTTCAATGAGCCCGCCGAAGTCGCCCTGTGGCGGGACGATGCCGGTCGGCTGAAAGATTTCGTGCTCGTGCTTTCATGCAATCACCTGGCGCGCGCCATCCAGATTCTCCTGCCCGCCGTCGTGAAAGCGACCGATATACAGCTATCGTCGGCAGGCAGGCTCGACGGCACGGACGTGGAAATATTGGCGCTGGAATACGGATTTGGGCACCATCTGCTGTTGCTCTCCAAGGGAGATCGGATCGTCGCGCTTTCCAATCCGGCCATGTTGCTTACGGGCGAAAGAAAGGAAGGAAGCGACGCGCGCTGGCCGCAATTGGAAAAGGCTGTGGAGATCATCCGGGAATTGCTCGAAGGCGGAGAGACCGTTTCCCCGTTCGCGCGGCATTTTTTCCTCAGACCATTGGCTGATCAAAAACATGAATTGACGCTTGGCGCGCGGGCGTTCGCGCTCAACTACGAGACATTCGTGCCGGGGCTGGAAGCACTCTCCTTCGCTTTCGACGACCAGGGAAAATGGCAAAGCGCAACCTTGCTCGATGGCGCCGCATGGGGCGATAACGACAACAGGAAGCTGTGGGCCGCCCTGCCCCACGGGGCGAGTTTTTGCGCAGCCTTGCCGGTCGATTGGGCGCAAATGGCATCCGTGCTGAAAAAATTCAACGCCCGCCAGGAACAACGAACTGACCCGAAGGAATTCACCGCCAGCTTCACCGGCCCCGCCGCCGTCTGCTGGTATGGTGGCTCGCGGCTCTATACGCCGCTTTTCGCGGCGCATCTGAACGTCGGCGCAGACGAAAAAAAGGTGCAGGAATTTTTCGACCTGGTTGAGCAGGCCACCAAGGCAGAGGGAGGAGAAATCTCGACGAGCGCGGAGAACGGCTCCGCGCTCTGGCAAGGTGAAATCGCCTCGCGTTTCGGCTCGCCAAACGACGGCGGCAAGCGACGCCTGAAGCCGGCGCTGGCAATCCAAGGCAACATCGTTTTCTTTTCTCCCGATACGGCGCTGGTGGAAAACGCGCTCGCGGTCGCGGCAAAACGCTACCCGGCGCTTTCCGACAGTTTTCATGCCACGAAAGACGCGCCGCTGGCCTTTGTCGATCCGGGCGCGCTGGCTTCCCTGCTGCGCGAGGAAATCTTTACCGCCCTGCCCCGCAACGAGGAAGCCTTGTTTCGCAATGCCGCCGAGGCTTATCTCGTACCACGCCTCGAAGCTTTGGCGCGTTATCCGGCGCAACGCATCGGGCTGTCGAAAAAGGTACACAACAGCAGCAGCGACTCGGTTTGGTACCCCTTGGAATGGAAAGAGAACGTAACGCGCTGAATCCCGGAAAAAACGATGTTGATCGCGCAACCACGCCGCCGTTTCTGCCAGTTGCTTGCCGCATTGGGCGCAGTGGGGCTGACTACATGGGCACGGGCTTTACCTGTGGGGGTGGGAGTGCCGGACGAAAAACCCGTCACGCCACCGATCCGCCTCGACGCGGCGCAAAGCCGCGCCCTGCGGGCATGGATCGTTCGTATCGCCACGGAACAACTTCAGCGTGGACCGACGCCACGCTGGACGCACCGTGACTGCGCAGGATTCGTGCGTTTCGCCGTCGCCGAGGCGCTGGCCGAACACGATGAACGCTGGCAGCGGGCGATGGGGCTTGGCGGGCGTCTCCCGCCCGATCTCATTCCGGAAGAGACGCGGCTGGCCCTGCGGCATCGCTGGAAGCGGCCTGACGGCAGCGAAGGGGCTTACGTCAGCGCCATTGGGCTGATCCAGGAAAACAGCGTCCTGGTAAGCCGCGACGCTCGGCAAGCACAAGCGGCAGACCTGCTGTTTTTCGACCAGGGAGCCGAACAGCACCTGATGCTCTGGACGGGGCGCGGGGTCGTCTATCACAACGGCTCGCCGCCCGCATCCGGCGACAATGGCCTACGAACGGCAACCCTGGCCGCCCTTCTCCAATGGAACGATACGCGCTGGCGGCCAGAGCCCGGCAACCCAAATTTCATCGGCGTGTTTTCACTGGCTTTTCTGAGCTAATCAATGAAGATGACCGTGCACAATACGAACAGATTTTCCTTTGTAAAACTGGCCGCTTGCGCCTTGTTGTCCTTCGCTTCTATGAGCCTGCAAGCGCAACAGAGCGAGGGGGAAAGCAGTAATTACTCCCCGGTGATGGGCGAAGCGTTTTTCGTCCTGACCGACACGCAATACGGCACAAACGACGAAGCCCTGCTCCGGGTCGAAGTTCCGGCAGGCAACGGCAAGCAAGCGGCAGCCCGGTACGGCGGGATCGACATTGCGCTGTACCGCGTCCCCGACCCGCTTGGCTTCCTGAAAGCGCAGAAAAACCCGCATCGCATCGACGTGACGGCACGTCCAGGCGACGAAGGTATCAGCAACACACTTTCCTACCTGTGGAGCAACGCCTGGAACAAATCGCGCCGCGCCTGGCGCGACCTCTTTTCGTCCAAGGCGCGCCGCTCGGTGACGGAAACCGTCCCAACGCTGAAAAGCCGTTTCGCGCAGCCCGATTACCGCCCAGCCAACGTTTTCAAGCCCCTGGAGGGGTTCGATCTGGTCGACCGTTTCCGTTATCCCTTGATGGCGGCCAAACCCATCGACCCGCTGGAAAAAACGCAAGGGCTGCATCTCGAAGGTTCCAGCAGCAACTTTCAGCCAAAGAACGATGGCAATTTTTACGTACCGCTCGGCAAACTCAAGCCCGGCCTCTACATCGCCGAGGCCATGCTCGGCACCCGCCGCGCCACGACGCTCGTCTTCGTCTCGGACACCATCGCCATCACCAAGCTCGCCTCCGGCTCGCTCACGGTGTGGACGGCGCACCGCATCGACGGCTACCCGGTATTCGGCGCAAATCTGCAATGGACCGATGGCCGTGGCGTACTGGCCCAATCAACGACCGACGCCAACGGGCTTGCCACGTTCGCGCATGCCAGCCCGGAACGCACCTATCTGCTTGGGCAGGACGCGGCAGGCGGCGTTTTCGTCTCCGAAAATTTCTATTACGACAGCGAAATCTACGACACCAAGTTCTATACGGTTACGGACCGCCCCCTCTACCGACCCGGCGATGAAGTACGCCTGAAGTTCCTGGCGCGCGAATACCGCTCGTCCAACCAGTCCATCCCCGCGCAGGCGGGCGAACTCGATATCGCCGTCCTTGACCCCAATGGCTCGCCCGCCTGGTCTGGCAGCGCGCAGCTCATGTCGGACCGTGGCGGCGACGCCATGTTCCGCCTGTCGCCGGATGCTACGGCGGGCGGCTACGAAATCCGCGTCAAATATCAGGGCAAGACCTATGGGGCCGCTTTCCGCGTCGCCGAGTACGTAAAGCCGCACATGGAAATTGCAATCACCCCCGACAATGCCAATTTCAAGACCGGGGAACCCATCTCCGGCACGATCCGCCTCACCTACCCGAACGGCAACCCGGTAAAAAACGCCGCTCTCGACCTGACCCTGCGCGCGCAGGTGTTGACGATGGTACAGGGCGAATTGCGTTACGGCGGCCTTTTCCCGGTCGAACAGGCCACCGTTAGCTTGTCTACAGACGAACAGGGCGAAGCGAAATTTTCGCTCCCCCCCGCAAAAGAGCCCTCACGGCTCATCCTCTCCGTGCTCGCCACCGACGGCGCGGCCTACCGGGTGCGGAAAACGAGCGAACTCCTGATCGAGCGCGCGGCAGCGAACTGGAAACTCGTTAGCGAGCGCAAATTCTCGATGCCGGGCGAACGGATACGTTTTCAACTGGAACCGGAAGGCCCTGAAAAAACCGCCCCACCCGCTCAATGGGAAATCATCCGTCTCGAAAATCAGGAAAAAACGACGGGCAGATTCGATTCAGCCTCCCGCGAATGGACGCCCACGCTCGACAAACCTGGCTCCTATTCCCTGTTGCTGCGCGACGCCCAGGGCAGGCTCGTCGCCGCCGCCGCACACTGGGTTGGAGGCAGGGACAATGAGGCGCGGGAAATCAAGGCGCTGCCCGGAACCATCGAAATGGTTCCCGACAAGGAACGCTATCAGATAGGTGAAACCGCCGAAGTGCTGATGACCTTTTCCGATCCGGTCGACGAAGCCCTGCTCACCCTGGAGCGCGACCGCGTGGAAGCCAGCGCACTCCTGTCCGCCGCCCAGAACAAAAACGCGGGTTGGGTCAGCGCCGAGCGCATTGCCCCCAACCAATGGCGCGCACATGTACCCATCACTGAAAACCACGCACCGAACATGACTTTCTCGGTGGCCACTGTCAAAGCGGGCGAATACGTATTCCAGAACGCCGGACTGGTGGTCGAAGTTCCAAAGCTCATGCTCGACATCAAACCCGGAAAAACGCTTGCGAAACCGGGCGAGACCGTGGATGTCGACATCGGCGTGAGCCTGGTCGGCAAACCGGCGCGGGCGGCATTGACGGTTTCCGTCGTCGACGAAATGATCTACGCCCTGCAACCGGAAATCGCCCCCGACATAGTGGAGTTCTTCCAGCATATCCGGCGCAACAATGTACGCACCGGCGCAAGCCTGAACTTCATCACCTACGATGAGGCCATCAACTACGCCAACGACGCCGCGCGGCAACCACCCGCCCGCCACCAGTACAACGAGCGCGCCATCAAGGTGCTCGAACGCGCCCGCCGCGACGATACCGATACAGCGGCATGGGAGCCTGCGCTCGTCACCGACGAAAAGGGCCATGCCCGGTTCAGCTTCAAGATGCCGGACGCCCTTTCACGCTGGCGCATCACCGTGCGCGCCGTAGCGCTGGACAAGGAATCCCCCAAAGGCAAACCCGCGCGGCAGGATGCCGTCTATGGGCAACGCACCGCCTGGATGCAATCCGATAAGCCGCTGTACGCCAAATGGACTTCGCCCGCCTGGATGCGCGAAGGCGACGCTCCGCTTGCCTCGCTCGCCGTCTTCAACAACACCGGCGGCACACGCGAAGCCGAAATCACCCTCAAACTGGCAAAAGAAGAACTCACCCAAAAAGTGGCGCTCCGGCACGGCGTCAACTGGCTGTCGTTCAAACTGCCCGCCTTCAAAGGCCAACAGCAAGCGCGCCTGGAAGTGCGCGCGGCGGGCGAACTCGTCGACGCGCTGGAAACGCCCCTGACCGCCGAACCCTCGCGCTGGCGCGGGCTGCATGAACAAACCCTCACCCTGGAACGCGGGACGGCATCCCTCAAATTACCTGCCGATGCCCGTCAAGTGAAATTGCGGCTGGTCGCCAGTGGCAGCGAACACTTCCTGCGTATTGCCGATTCCCTGCTCGAATACCCGTGGGGCTGCGTCGAACAGACATCGAGCCGCCTGATACCGCTATCCATCATCACGCCGCTGCTTTCCACGGATCGCGCGCAAGGCAAAGCCGCGCGCCTGCGGCAGACCCTCTACAGCCAGCGCCTGCGGCTGGCCGCGCTGGCTGGCCCCAATGCCGTCTTCGGCTGGTGGGGGCAAGG
>WRJU01000155.1 GCA_009778425.1 Pseudomonadota bacterium | reverse complement strand
CTGATTTCGAGTCAGGTACCTTCAACCGCTCGGCCATCTCTCCGCTCGAAGCGCGAAATTATAGGCGACCCGGCAAAAAAAGATAGGCATTGTGCGGTTTTTCTGTAGCGCCAGAAATTGCGGCAAGGGACTATCTAAGCGATGGACGGCTGTCTCTTTTCTGGCCTCGCCAGCCTCGTGTGCATATGTGTTTGCCACCTTTGCACATGCACATAGCTGTCAGGACAGGCATAATCAATCAAGTTCTTGCTTTTCGGGTGTTCGCTTGCGTCTTTCTCACGTCATTTTTGCCAGTTTCGCTACGCTCCTGATCGCGTCCATCGTAGTGACTGCCGTCAGCCCTTCCCATTCGCGCATCGAGGATTTCCGCGAGTTGGGCGAGCTGCGGGTCGCTACCCGTGTCGATGCGCTTTCTTACCGCGCGGATGAGCGGGGAACTTACGCGGGTTTTGAGCACGATCTGCTGGTTGCGCTCGGGCAGCGCCTGGGGGTGCCGGTGCGTTTCGTGCCTTATCCGGATGCGGCGCACGCGCTCGAAGCTGTTACCAATGGACAGGCGCATCTGGCGGCGGCCGGGCTGACTCCCGACAGCCATTTGCCCTTGGCCTGGACGGCAGGGCTGCGTGAAATTGACTTCGTGCTGGTTGGCCGCGCAGGCCGCCGTAGCGCTCTGCGTGACCAGGATTTGGCCGGGCGGGTCGTCACAGTACGGCAGGGCACGAAACTCGCTGCGTTGATGGAAACGCTCAAACAAAGTGTCCCAGGGCTGGAAGTGGTTCATCCTGCCCCACATACCGACGACCAGGAACTGCTCATGCAGACGGCGGCTGGCCGGATCGACCTTTTGGCAACCGACCGGGTGAATTACGCGCTCGCCAAGCGTTTGGCACCCAAGCTGGCCATCGTCTACGATCTCCCGCTCAAGAGCGCGGTGTCCTGGGCGTTGCCGCTGCAAGCCGACGGCGGGTTGACAGGCGAAATCAATGATTTTCTCAATGAGTCGGCCGGGAACGGTTTGCTCGCCAGCACTGCGGATCATTACTTCGGCCACATCCGCCGCCTCGATTATTACGACGTTACGGTCTTTCTCAATCGTATCCAGAACCGCCTGCCGCGCTACATCCCCATTTTCCGCGAAGCGGAGAAAAAAACCGGCATCGACTGGCGTTTCCTTGCGGCGGTTTCTTACCAGGAATCGCACTGGGATCCGGAAGCTACGTCTTATACCGGTGTGCGCGGGATGATGATGCTGACAGTCGATACCGCCAACCGGCTCGGTGTCGAAGACCGCCTGGACCCGAGGCAGTCGATCCTTGGGGGCGCGCGTTATCTCTCCGCGTTGCAGGCAAAACTCCCGAAAGAGGTTCTCCATCCCGACCGCATGTGGATGACCACTGCCGCTTACAACATCGGCCCCGGGGGGCTTAACAACGCCCGCGCGCTGGCTCGCCTGCTCGGCAAAAACGATACCGCATGGGTGGATTTGAAGTCCGTGCTGCCCCTGCTGGCACAGCCCCAGTACGCTACCCGGTTCAAGACAGGGCCGGTACGCGGCGGCGAGGCGCTCATCATGGCGGAGAATGTCCGTAATTTTTACGATGTCCTCCTCTACTCCTATCCGGTTGAGCGCCCCCTGCTGGTCGAATCCGACGCGGAACGGCTTCCTTCCGGCATCCATCTCAATGCCCAGGCCATGCCGGGTGTGCGCCTGTCGCAACCTGCGCCTTAGCCCTCCCCCCTCTCTCGCAAGGGGAAAGGGACTTCTCAGTCCTCCGGGGTCATCACCTCCAGCCCGCCCATGTAAGGCCGTAGTGCTTCGGGTACGGCGACGGAACCGTCGGCGCGCTGGAAGTTTTCAAGTACCGCTACCAATGTGCGCCCAACCGCCAGCCCCGAACCATTGAGAGTGTGCACAAGTTCGTTCTTGCCCTGGGCGTTACGAAAACGCGCCTGCATGCGGCGTGCCTGGAAAGACTCGCAGTTGGAGCAACTGGATATTTCGCGGTAGGTGTTCTGCGCCGGCAACCAGACTTCAAGATCAAAGGTCTTTGCGGCGGAAAAACCCATGTCGCCCGTGCAAAGCACGATGACGCGGTACGGCAGGCCGAGTTTTTGCAGGATGGCTTCGGCGTGGCCGACCATTTCTTCGAGGGCGGCGTTGCTCTGTTCCGGGCGAACGATCTGTACCATTTCGACCTTGTCGAACTGGTGTTGACGGATCATGCCGCGCACATCCCGACCGCCGCTGCCCGCTTCGGAACGGAAGCATGGGCTGTGGGCGGTGAGTTTGAGCGGCAAAGCATCGGAGGGCAGTATCTGTTCGCGCACGCTGTTGGTCAGTGATATTTCCGCTGTGGAGATCAGGTATTGCTCGCGCATTTGCTCATCGCCGCCACGGGAAACCCAGAACATGTCGCTTTTGAACTTGGGCAGTTGGCCTGTGCCTTCGAGCGCCTCCCGGTTGACGATGTAAGGGGTATAGCACTCGGTGTAGCCGTGCTCGCGGGTGTGGGTGTCGAGCATGAACTGGGCGAGCGCCCGATGCAGCCGCGCGACCTGCCCGCGCATGAAGCTGAAGCGCGCGCCGGAAAGTTTTGCGGCCGTGTTGAAGTCCAGCCCAAGCGCTGCGCCGATGTCGACGTGGTCGCGTACTTCAAAATCGAATGTCGACGGTATTCCCCAACGACGAATTTCGACATTCGCCGCCTCATCCGAGCCTACCGGCACACTGTCCTGCGGCAGATTGGGCAGGGTGGCAAGAAAAGCGTTCATCCGTTCGAGCAATACAGGCAGGGCCTGTTCGCAACGGTTGAGTTCGTCGCCAAGGCGTCCGACTTCGGCCAGCACTGCCGAAGCGTCTTCACCCTTGCTTTTCAATACGCCAATCTGTTTGGAAAGACTGTTGCGCCGCGCCTGAAATTCCTGGGTGCAGGTCTGAAGAGCTTTGCGCTCTTCTTCGAGGGCAAGAAAAGTGGCAGTGTCCAGCCGCAGGCCACGGGTCAGGAGACGGGCTGCCACGGCATCGATCTGGCCGCGTAGCATCTGGATGTCAAGCATGTGAGAGCGTCCTGTGTGAGTTCCAAATCATGAATCAATAAAATTCATGTGGTTAAAACGAACAGTTAAAGTAGTGCACTGGTTAACTGCCATAGGCAAATGATTTTGTAATAGTCTGTATGTCGATCAAATTATCGACCGGTCTCCTATTAGTACCTTTACGTAATTATTTGTAATTTTCATGCATTATTTCCTTGTTTTTGCGTCGGGCTGGCATAGTCTTATATTAGGCCGCACAAGAAGGCCAATTTTCTTTTAGATAGGGGGGGTCAAGATGCTATCCATGCGCGATTGTCTTGATTATTGCGACCTTACGGATGATGAGGTTGCTTTGATTGCCGAATTCGAAGGGATTTCTGATGTCATGGCGGGGCAGGTGCTCTGCGGTTTGGTTCAGACTGATGAGGGGGTACAATTGCTGGCGCGCTGGCTTCGAGAGTTGATTGAGTATGCCGATGCCGCCGGGATGCCTGACAAGGCTGCGCGCGCTCGGGCTGAGTTTGACCGCTTTTCCGTCTCGCATAATCTTCCGCACTGAAACGGCTGCCCCGCTGGTAGCCGCTCTCCCTGCCAAATTCGTTCCGTTTCCAATGGAGCGCCCCATCTCAAGGCGCTCCATCGTTGTTTTTTGCCGTTGTCACGGCGGGGCTGCCTTCGTGCTCCGTGCGCTTGGCCTGGGCGTCGAGCCGACGCAGATGGGTGAGCTTTTCGGCGATTTTTGCTTCCATGCCGCGTGGCGTGGGCCGATACCAATTGGGAGGCTCTACGCTGTCGGGCAGGTATCGCTCCCCGGCGGCATAGGCTTGCGGTTCATCGTGCGCGTAGCGGTAGCCGTGGCTGTAGCCGAGTTCCTTCATCAGTTTGGTGGGCGCGTTGCGCAGGTGCAGCGGCACGGGCAGCGAACCGCTTTGCTTGATGAAGCGCCGCGCCGCGCCATAGGCTACATAGACCGCGTTCGATTTGGCGGCGCAGGCCATAAATACGATCGCCTCAGCCAGGGCTAGTTCACCTTCGGGCGAACCCAGACGCTCATAGGCGGCACAGGCATTTAGCGCGATTTCGAGTGCGCGCGGGTCGGCCAGACCGATGTCTTCCGTGGCCATCCGCACAATCCGCCGCCCAAGATAGAGCGGGTCGGCCCCGCCGTCGAGCATGCGGCACATCCAATACAGCGCCGCGTCCGGGTCGGAGCCGCGCACCGATTTGTGAAGAGCGGAAATCTGGTCGTAAAACGCCTCACCCCCCTTGTCGAAGCGGCGCAGGTCGCGCGAGAGCGTTTGCTCGATGAAGTGCGCCGTGATGAGATTTTCGCCGATGGTCGCGGCGGCGATCTGCACCTGCTCGATCAGGTTCATCAACCGGCGGGCGTCGCCATCGGCAAAGCCGGTCATGCGGCTGCGCGCGTCATCGTCGAACGCGAGTTCCGGGCAGGCACAGCGGCAGGTACGTTCAAAAAGCGCCGTCATCGCCTCAGAATCGAGCGCCTCCAGCACATAAACCGCCGCTCTCGAAAGCAGGGCGGCGTTGACCTCAAACGAGGGATTTTCCGTCGTCGCGCCGATGAAGGTGACAAGCCCCTGTTCCACATAGGGCAGGAAAGCGTCCTGCTGCGCCTTGTTGAAACGGTGGACTTCGTCGACGAAAAGAAGGGTGTGACGTCCCATTTTTCGGGCAACTTCAGCATGCGCCACCGCTTCGCGGATTTCCTTGACGCCGGAGAATACCGCCGACAAGGCGATGAAGTCTGCGTCGAACCCTTTGGCCATCAGCCGCGCCAGCGTGGTTTTGCCCACACCGGGGGGACCCCAGAGAATCATCGAGTGCGGCTTGCCCGACTCGAACGCAAGCCGCAGGGGCTTGCCCGGCCCAAGAAGATGCGTCTGACCCGCGACTTCATCGAGTGAGGCCGGACGCATGCGCTCGGCCAAGGGGACCGGCACCGGCTCGCGGGGCGATCTGCCGGAGGTTTTTTTTCCCTGCGCGGCGGGTGTTCCGAAAAGATCGAGGTCGTCGCTCATTGCGGCGGCGAGGGGTCGCCGAGGATATCCACCCCGGCGGGCGGCTCGAAATGGAAATGGTTCGAGGCAAACGTGGGGTTGAGCCGCAGGCTGGTGAACTCGATCACCGTGGTCTGCCCGAAGTTGTCGAGCAATGTCAGGCGTTGCAGGCGTTTGCCGTCGAATCCGAAACGAAAGAACTGGAAGCCGCTGCCGCCTCCCTGACTATCTGCCGTCTGGCGCGGACGGGCTTCGACCCAGGTGAGTTTTTCGCCACCGGGTATCCCCTCGACTGCCGTGCTTTCGGTCAGGACGAAATCGCGCTCAAGCTCTCCCTGCCCGAACAGGATTCCAGCAGGCGTTGCGCCCAGGGCATTCCCAAGCGGGCGTACCGTCACCTGCCGGAGGTCACGATCCCACGACCACAATTGTTTGCCGTCAGCCACCAGGAGTTGCGGATACGGAGAATCATATTCCCAGCGGAACTTACTGGGGCGGGCAAAGGAAAACTTGCCGGAAGCCTGTTGCGCCGGTTGCCCTGGCTTTCCACTGACAGTTTGCCGGAATTCCCCTTCAGCCCCACGGGCCGAAGCGACGAACTGCCGCAGGCTGTCCACCGCGTTGGCTGCCGTTGCGCTGCCTGCCGGAAGAAAGAGAGAAACGGCGAATATGCCGATGCCGAGCGCGCTACGGAGACTTTTCATGCTGTTTATACCCTTGTTGATATGATCTTCTCAAAACAAAGACGGCAGAGCAATGCTACATCACACGTATGTGCCCATACTCTGCCGCGATGGGCAAGGGTTGCCCGCTTCCAAAGGGCGGTTGGCGCAAATACAGGATGGGGGCGCTCTGCCGACGTTTGAATTCACTTTTCCAGATCATCTGCCGGACTCGCGCAATGAGCGCCTCGCCGTCCTTCGTCCCGGTCAGTTCGTCCCAAGCCGCCTTGACCTCATCCCGTTCTCCGGCATGCAGACGCTCGCCTTCGATCAGGGTTTTCAGGATTGCGTCCAGTACCGGGTAAGGCGGCAAACTGTCGCTGTCTTTCTGGTCGGGCGCAAGTTCCGCAGAAGGCGGTTTGTCGATGATGGCCTCGGGAATCAGTTCGCGCCCGGCGGTTTCGTTGATGTGTCGGGAAAGCGCGAAAACTTCCGTTTTGTAGAGGTCGCCGATGGGCCCCAGGCCGCCGTTGGTGTCGCCATAAAGCGTGCAATAGCCGACCGAAATTTCGCTCTTGTTGCCGGTGGTCAGCAGCAAGGCTCCAAACTGGTTGGCGTATTCCATCAACACCGTGCCGCGCGCGCGAGCCTGCATGTTTTCCAGCGCCAACCCCCGGAGCGGTTCGCCAAACGCGGCGTTGAACCCCTGTTCATAAGTCGCGACGAGGTCACGAATGGGGTGCTCGAAGAGTTTGATGCCGAGATTCCGGCATAGCGCAACGGAGTCTCTGACGCTGCCCATGCTCGAAAAGCGGGACGGGAGCGTGACCGCGATAACGTTTTCCGGCCCCAGCGCCTCGACCGCCAGCGCCAGCGCCAGCGCGCTGTCAATGCCGCCGGAGGAGCCGACGACGACCTTGCCGAAGCCACAACAGCAGGTGAAATCACGCAGGCCGAGGACGATCTGGCGACGGTAAAACTCCATAAGCTCGGGTTGGGTTTGGGAGGGGGTGGGCATTTCTCAAGATTCCATTATTCAACGCGCGGCGAGCGCCGCCATGAGCGTGCTGAGATTGTGCCGCATCATGGCGATGTAAGTGGGCGCGGGGCCTTTGGCGGGGGAAAGCGCGTCGGAATAGAGCGTACCGCCCATCGCCGCGCCGGATTCGGCGCGGATGCGTTCGATGAGGCGGGGATCGCTGATGGTTTCGATGAAGACGGCGGGCGCTTTTTCGCTTCGCAACTGCTCGATGAGGCGCGCGACATCGCGCGCGCCGGGTTTGCTGTGTCCGGCGGCGCCGACCGGGGCGAGGAAGGCCAGACCGTAGGCGCGGGCAAAATAGGCAAAGGCGTCGTGCGAACTCACGACCCGCCGCCGTTCTTGCGGCAGGCGGGCAATGGCGGCGCG
>WRJU01000154.1 GCA_009778425.1 Pseudomonadota bacterium | reverse complement strand
AATCATGAGGATGGCGTCATCGAATCCGGAAATGGGAACATGGTGCAGACATTTGTCGAAGCAATGCGTAATGAGGCTGCCCTTGGCAAACACCATATCCGCGCGGGCCGCAACACAGAAATCGGAACGGCCATCGCCGATCATCAACACCTTGTTGCCCGTCGCCCGCGCGCGGTGCGCGAAAGCGCACTTGCACATGCCGGAAGCCGAGCAGCACGCCGTATCCGCGTGAGGAGAATCGAGCCTCCAGGATCGCGCGCCGACCTGCACAAGACGATTGGCGTAAAACGGCAAAGCGGGCAAACGATGCCGCCGCAGGATGCGCTCGATGGCGTAATCAAGGCCATCGCTGACGATGGACAAATCCCACCCGCGCGCGCAAACGGCATCAACAAACGCCGCGAAGGCTTCATCGACGCCAATGGCGTCGATGGCCTCATCGAGTTCTTCCTTTGAAACATCGAGACAGGCAATCTGCTGCCGCATGCAGACGCGGGAACCGATACGCCCCGCGCGCCACTCGGCCTCGATCTCCCGCCAGCCCGGTTTTCCGAACGTTTCCAGCAAGGTATCGGTGACATCGCTCGTCGAGATGGTTCCATCAAAATCGCACAGCACAGACCAGGCAGCCAAACTGCTTTCTCCTTCAGAATACTGAAATATTATTGGTTTTTTAAGTCTAATCAGCCCTTGCTGTCGGAAACCTGTCTGTGTATCCGCTGCCCTCCTCTATACTCGCGCAAACGTATCAAATACACCACACAAGCACGAATCTCATGACAGGAACCGCCATCAAGATACTTATCGTCAGCCTGGCCTGCGTGGGCCAACTGTCCACCGCCCATGCGCAAACCGGCCCCACACAGGAGGACGCCGAACAAAACGGGCAAAACTCCATCACTTGGGCCATCGGCGCGGGTGGCATGCGCTCACCGGCCTGGCTTGGATCATCGAATACGCGTTACGACTTTCTGCCCTATTTCGCGTTCAACTGGCGCGACATCGTCGAACTGAACGTCACCGACGGCCTGAGCATCGACCTGTTGCGCGGCAGCACCTGGCACGGCGGGCTGATCGGCACATGGCGGCGGGGCCGTTCATCGCGCGACCTGGGCGCGCTCGCCGAGGCAGGCATCGCCACCCTGTCCAACACCTTGCAGGCGGGAGTCTACCTGGAACACGTTCCCATCAAGAATCTGACGCTGGGCGTCAACTTGAGCCACGACATCCAATCGACAGGCAGCGCCTACGGCAACGCCTATATCGAGTGGGACATCCCGGTACTGAAACCAGTTGAGCACTCAATTAAACTCAACCGCGAATTCATGAACCGTTCAGCCATGCGGCGATACTTCAGTGTCCCTGCTGAGCCGGCAGCAGCGCTCGGCGTACAGGCTTACCACCCTGGAGCGGGCGCAAGCGGAACCCGGCTGGGTTACGAAGCCTTTCTTCCCACAAGTCACTCGACCGGTTTCGCCCTCGGTCTTTACTGGACGCGGCTGGCATCAAAACCAGCCGCCAGCCCGCTGGTGCGCGACTACGGCAGCAAAACGCAGCGCACGGCCTTTGCGGCATTTCTCGTGCATTTCTGATGTTGTGATTTTGTCACAGACGGTTCCGCCATATTGTTTTGCACTTTGTGCATATGTACATTCAACATCCCATTATTATCTGTTGAGGAGCCATCATGCTTCGTTTCTTCCGTTTCCTGATTCTGGCGCTGGCCTTGTTCCCGATGGCCGCGACAACCGCCGTGGCCGCGAAACTCGTCAATATCAACACCGCCAGCGTGGCAACCTTGCGGCATGTCAAGGGTATCTCCCTGCCCAGAGCCAGGGCCATTGTCGAGTACCGCGAAACTCACGGGCGTTTTGCTTCCGTCAACGAACTGATCAGGGTGCCGGGCATCACCAGAGGCGCGTTGAACCAGATCAGGCCGCAAGTCACTGTCGGCAGGGCGTACAAAACCAGACATCATCACAGAAGACCGCAACACAGCTACTGAGCGCTATCCTCGCCACTCTGTTACGGGGTAGCTCAAAAACACCCCGCAAACACACAACGCCCCCAAAAAGCCGGACGGCTTTTTGGGGGCGGTTACATAAAGAGACTGAAAAATTTCCCGATACAGGTCAGGGGATACGGTAATGATCCTGCGTCATGAGATCGACGCCGCACTGAAGCCCCTCGATCCAGTCGATGAAGCGGTTGACCATCGCCTTGCCCACGAAACGCGCCCCGTGCTGCGGCACGATCTGCTCGATGTCGAGTTGCCGCACCATCTGCGCCCAATAGCGGCAAATTCTGTTGGAAATCATATAGCGGCGATGGAAACCGGCCATGAAATCAATGTGTGCATCAAAATCGGCCACCGGCTTGGCCGCATCGGCATGGTCGAGCAACGAAACGCCAAGGTCGCCCGAAAACAGTATCTTGGAGATCGGATCGTAAATCTGGAAATTGCCTTCCGAATGCAGGAAGTGGGCTGGAATGGCCTTCAGCTTGCAATTTCCAAGCGGAACCGCCATCCCCTCATCGGGAATGCCGATGATACGGTCGGTGTAATTGCGCCCGGTGGTGAAGTGCGGCAAAAAGCGCGACCACAGCTTGGAAATCAGCACTCGGCAATTGGTTGTCACCATCCACTTGTTGGCCGAAGCGATGATGTCCGGGTCCTGGTGCGAGGCGAAGATATAATCGAGGTCACGTGAATAAAAATAACGCGCCATGCTCATCAACAGACCGTTGTAGGTCATGTTGCCGCCCGGTTCGAGCAGTGCGCCATGTTCTCCGTCGACGATCAGGAATTGGTTACACTGTACCGCATGATCCGACGCCTCATCGACGAGGTCATAGAAAGCCAGACACACATGCCTGCCATTATTGAAAAGCTCAACTGCCATGATATTCAGTTGTCCCGAAAAGATTCCGCACATGCGGTCACAGGCGCGTACTCTACCGCAGAAGGGCTACATGCGTCACCCCAGTAGTTCCTAATTTAATGGAATCCAACACTTTTCACGCTTTACCCCGCCCTCATGCCATCCCCCGACCCCAACCCGACACATCCTCCGGCTGATTCCCCGGCACATTCCTCTCCTCCTAACAGGGGAAAAAACCGCCCGCTACGCCTACGTATACGCATGCGCCGCGTGCGCCATATGTTACCCCTATTCTCACCGCGCACCTGGCGAAAACATCTGTTGCTCATGAGCGCGGCGCTGATTGCGGCAACGCTCTCCATCCTGTTTGCCATTGGCGCGGACAACGCCATTGAGTTCCACCGGGAACTGATTCGTGACCATGCCTGGATTGCGCTTTTCATCGCGCCCGCCGGTTTCGCCGCCATGGCCTGGCTATCGTGGCGCTTTTTCCCCGGCACAGAAGGCAGCGGCATCCCGCAGGCCATTGCCGCCTCGCTGTCCGACTCGCCAGAAATTCGTCGACAGTTCCTGTCGATCCGCATTGCCGTCTCCAAGATTTTCCTTACCCTCGGCGGGCTGCTCGTCGGCGCTTCCATCGGCCGCGAAGGCCCTTCCGTGCAAATCGGCGCGTCCGTGATGCACACGCTCACCAGATTCCGCCGTTTCGGCCACATCGGATCGAGCCGCGACCTGATCGCCGCGGGCGCGGGCGTAGGCATCGCCGCCGCGTTCAACACCCCGCTCGGCGGCATCATGTTCGCCATTGAAGAAATGTGCCGCTATCGCACGTTCCGCGCCAACGGAGCGACCCTGATCTCGGTCATTCTCGCCGGTCTGGCCTCATTGGCCATTCTCGGCAACTATAACTACTTTGGCCGCACTACGGCGACTCTCACCCTCGGCTGGCCGGGCGGCATATGGCCGGCGCTAGTGGCAGGGGTGCTCGGCGGATTCCTGGGCGGCGTATTCGCCCGCCTGCTGATTGCCTCCGCAAACGGCCTGCCCGGTGACACCGGCAAGCTCGCCCGACAACGCCCGATCATCTTCGCCGCCCTCTGCGGCCTGGGAACTGCCATTCTGGGGCTGATGACCGGCGGCAGCATTTACGGCACGGGTTATGCTGAAACACGCGCCGCCCTCGAAGGCAACGCACAACTGCCGCTCTATTTCATGCTTGCCAAGATGATAGCGATCTGGCTGGCCTTCGCCGCGCGCATCCCCGGCGGCATCTTTGCCCCCACGTTGGCCATCGGGGCAGGTATGGGCGCGATCATCACCGCGCTTCTGCCGGAAATCCCTGCCGGGGATCAGGCTGCCATCCTCGTGCTCGGCATGGTCGGTTCCCTGGCTGCGGTGACGCAATCGCCGATAACCTCCTTCGTCATCGTCATGGAAATGACCGCCAACCACGAGATGCTATTGCCGCTCATGGCTACTGCCGTCATTGCTCACGGCATTTCAAGATCGGTCTGCCATGTGCCGCTCTACCACGCCTTGGCCGCGCCAGCCCTCTACCGCGCGGAACGCAAGCAGCAGACACAGGAAAACGCCCCGGCGGACGACTCTCATTCGATGTGACTATCCAGCTCAAACCCCGCGCCATCATCCGCGCCAAGCGCCCCGACGAGCCACGGCAACACCGTCTGCAGACGTTCCGGCAACACCCACGGCGGATTGATGACATACAGGCCGCAACCGAACATCCCGAACCCTTCCCGTAAGGCATGGCTAACCCGAAAGCGCACATCCAGCCAGCTTCCCGCCCCAATTTTTTTCAACTGTTCCGGCAAGCGCCGGGATTCGGCACGCGCCAGCAACGGATACCAAAGCACGAAACACCCGGTTGCGAACCGGCGCAACGCCCTATCGAGCGTTGCTACCACATGCGAATAATCGGTCTTGACCTCATAGGATGGATCGATCAGCACCACGGCCCGGCGTGACGGAGGCGGCAGCAGGGCATCGAGCCCGACCAGCCCATCACTGCCGCGTACATGGACGCGGCGCGGCTCGGTACTGAATGTTCGCCGCAACATCCGCAAATCCTCAGGGTGCAACTCGAATAATTGCAGGCTGTCTCGTTCCCGCGCGAAAGTCATCGCCACGGCAGGGGAACCGGGATAGAACAACAAGCGCCCGCCGGGATTGAACTGGCGCACGATTTCCACATAAGCCGCAAGAGGTTCCGGCAAATCACCGCGCGACCACAGCCGTTCGATGCCATCGGCGAACTCACCGGTCTTGCCCGCTACCTCGGCATCCAGCGCATAACAGCCCGCCCCCGCATGCGTGTCGATATACGTCCAGGGCTTATCCTTCTTCCGGTAATAGGCGAGCAGTTCGGTCAGCACGAAATGCTTGACGACATCGGCGTAATTCCCGGCATGAAACGCGTGGCGATAGCTCAGCATTCAAAAAAAACAACACTAGGGGGGCAAATGCTATCACTGTATGACGCAAAAACCTGCCAGCTTTTGACGGCAGGGGAAGAAACATGACACCATGCAGCATTCCCGTTTTCGGGAATGTCTCGACGTAGCGCGGTTCTCATCCACAAGGAGGTTTCAAATGAAAAAGTTACTCGCTCCCGTCACCTTGTCCGTCCTTGCCGCCTTGCTCTCTGCCTGTGCCGGTGGAGGCAGCGCCCCGGTACGAACGGCTGGCGAACCCGCGCCTCCGCAGGCTTCCGCCTTGCTCGCGCCCACGCAGGGCAATACCGTTCAGGGAAACGTCATCTTCAGGCAGGAAGGAAATGGCGGTATCCAAGTCATTGCTGAAGTCAGTGGACTCACGCCCGGCTCGCACGGCTTCCACATCCATGAAAAAGGTGACTGCAGCGCGCCGGACGCCACCAGCGCCGGAGGACACTTCAATCCCCATCAGACCGCGCATGGCAAGGCTGGCGAAGGCCATGCGGGCGACCTGCCTTCACTGGAAGCCGACGCTGATGGCAATGCCAAGTTGAATGTCGTGTTGAACAGCATCACGCTCACCGGCGATCACACCATCGTAGGCCGTGGCCTGATCGTCCATGCCGCCCCGGATGATTACACCACGCAGCCCACCGGCAACGCCGGCGCGCGCGTCGCCTGCGCCGTCATCCAGCAAGACTGAGCACGCAAAACCAGCACTCTCATCCACCCCTCTCCCGCAAGCGGGAGAGGGGTGTGAAATTCAGAAGTGCAGCGCCCGTTTGTCGCAGGCGAGAGCCGCTTCGTGGAGGACTTCCGAGAGGGTCGGATGGGCGTGGCAAATCCGGGCGAGGTCTTCCGAAGCCCCGGCAAATTCCAGCGCGACGGTAGCCTCGCTGATGAGGTCGGAAGCGCCCGCGCCGATGATGTGGACTCCCAGGATGCGATCCGTTTTGGCATCGGCCAGCATTTTGACGAACCCTTCCGGCGCACCGATGCCGAGCGCGCGGCCATTGGCGAGGAAGGGTATCTTGCCCGCCTTGTAGGCAACGCCTTCAGCCTTGAGTTGCTGCTCCGTCTTGCCGACCCAGGCGATTTCCGGGGTTGTGTAGACAACGGCGGGAATGGCATCCAGATTGGTATGCCCCGCTTGTCCGGCAATGAGTTCTGCCACCTGTACGCCCTCTTCCATCGCCTTGTGGGCAAGCATGGGGCCGCGCACGACATCGCCAATGGCCCAGACGCCGGGAAGATTGGTCTTGCAGTGACCATCGACCTCGATCTGGCCGCGCTCGTTGAGATTGAGGCCCACCGCGCCCGCATTCAGCCCTTCGGTGTTGGGAATGCGGCCTATGGAGACGATGAGGCGGTCGGCTTCGAGTTGCGCGGCTTTGCCGTCCTTGTCGGTATAGGCGACGGTGACGTTTTTCTTGCCCGTCTTGACTTCGCCGATCTTGACGCCGGTGTGGATGACAAGACCCTGTTTGGTGAAAATTTTCAGGGCTTCCTTGGCAACATCGACATCGGCAATGGGGAGAAATTCGGGCAGGGCTTCGAGAATGGTGACTTCCGCGCCCAGACGTCGCCAGACGGAACCCATTTCGAGTCCGATGATGCCCGCGCCGATAACGGCGAGTTTCTTTGGAACGGCATCTATGTCGAGCGCGCCGACGTTGTCGCAGACGAGCTTATTGTCGACGGACAGGTT
>WRJU01000153.1 GCA_009778425.1 Pseudomonadota bacterium | reverse complement strand
TCGATTGGCGTGTCCAATTTCCAGATTCCGCATTTGCAACGTTTGCTGGATGAAACCGGCGTGGTTCCGGCTATCAATCAGATTGAGCTACACCCGTATTTTCAGCAACGCGCCCTGCAAGCGTTTCATGCCCAGCATGGAATCGTCACCGAGTCCTGGAGCCCGCTCGGACAAGGGGGCGCGTTGCTGCGCGATGAGCAAGTTTTGCGCGTCGCGCGCAAGCATCAGAAAACGGCGGCGCAAGTCGTGCTGCGTTGGCATCTCGACAGCGGTCTGGTCACGATTCCGAAATCGGTCCATCCGGAACGTATCCGCGAGAATTTCCAGGTGTTCGATTTTCGGCTCGACGCCGAGGATATTGCCCTGCTGGATAATCTCGACAACCCGAAAGGGCGGATCGGCCCCGACCCTGATACGGCGGATTTTTAGGGCGGCAAGATGGGTAGGGCGCAAGCGCGCCCCAAGCTATAAACCGGCTATGCGAGAAATTCCTGCATCCAAACCGGAATGTCGCGCTGGCTGTGCAGTATGCGCCATACGTCGATGTGGTCGGCATGCTCAACGTAGAAAACGAGGTAGGGGTAGCGCGTAAGTGGCCAGGAGCGGAGACCGGGCAAGTTCAACTCATGAGCATAGCGGGGCGAGCCAGTGGCAGGATGGCGGCCGATATGGGTATTGGCTTTCTCCAGAGCGTCGATGAAGCCAAGCGCGGCTGCTTCAGTGCCTTCACCCAAGTAGTACGCAATCGTATCCTCAATATCCTGGTGAGCCCGCTCGCGCAGGACGACAGGCTTGATCTTCATCGCGGGGTTCAGGTCTTGCGTCGGGTTTTGGTCATGCCGCGCGCTCGATCACGCAGGCCATCGAAATAAGCCCCGTTGACGGGTATCGTGGAAGGCGAGGAGGCGCCATCGAGCAATAAGTTACGCAACCGCAAACGATCCTGGTCGCGCCGGATGAGTTCGCGCACGTACTCGCTGCTTGTTCCATAGTTGCGCTGACTGACCTGTTCGTCCACGAAAACCCTGAGGCTGTCCGGTAGGGAGATATTCATCGTACTCATATCACCAGTTTAGTGTGTTTGGCAAAATTTGGCAAGATACGGTTGTAGGGGCGGCATTCTGCCGCCCGCAAGGCATGCCGCAATGAACACCGTTTGAACGGGTTGGGTAGTCCATCGGGCGGCAAAATGCCGCCCCTACAACACCATGAAATTCCAAACTGAGACACTACCAAAAAATCCGCATGGTTGACTTGCGGGCCTTGCGGACGGAACGGTTAAGCTGGCGCTTGACAAGCAAGATAATTATCTTTATTTTTCATCTTATGGAATATACTTGGAGTCCGGAAAAACGGCTTGCAAACCTGAAAAAGCATGGTTTGGATTTTGCCGATGTCGGGCGCGTGTTTTCTGGCCATACCCTGACTCGTCAAGACCATCGCTTTGCATACGGTGAGGCGCGGTTTTCCACGATAGGGCTTATCGGGGACGCGGTTGTGGTCATTGCACATACCGAATCCGTCGACGAGATCCGTGTCATTTCAATGCGAAGGGCTGAACGTCATGAAAGAGAAAAATACTTTGCATCCATCTGATTTAGAAGACCTGGACGAAGCCCCGGTTTGGACGGACGACGATTTCGCCAATGCCGTGCATCGCGTTGGCCTGAAGCCTGTTGGGAAAAAGCTGAAAATCAACATGACGCTCGATCCCGACGTAGTGGCATGGTACAAATCCAAAGCGGGCGGGCGCGGATACCAAACGCTGATGAACGCGGCCTTGCGCGAGGGTATGCGCGGTTTTGATTTGGTAGAAACCCTGCGACAAGTGATCCGGGAAGAACTTCATACGGCGTGATGGGCAAAAAACATCCCAAAAAGAGCAGTCAATGAGGTGATAAAGGATTATCCCTCTCCCGTTTGTCGGGCGGGGGAGCCTTGTACGCACTTGAACAGAAGCCGCTCTTGGAGGAGCCTCAAACAACAAGCTGCGGTTTTCCTCCTTGCTCCGGATGACTGCGAACAGCGTCTTGCTGAACGGCTCACTGCTCCGGGTCTTGCTCGCTTTCCCTGACGATCATGATGCTGCAAGGTGATTTGTCGATCAGGCCTTTTGCCGCCGAATTTTTCAATAACCGCTTAAGCCGGGACGCATGGTGATGGCCCATGACAATCAGATCGGCGTTGATTTGTTCAGCCAGAAGCGCGATCTGGTCGATAACCGAACCTTCCAAAAAATGGGTTTGCGACGCAATACCCCACTCATCAAGCTGTTGCTGTGCCTTTTCAAGTAACTGTTTGGTTTCTGCTTCCATCGTTTCGATAATATCGGGGACCGGTTCGCTGATCCTTACCGATGAAAGCTGGCTGAGGTCATACACGGAAACCAAGTGCAGCTTGCTGCCGAAGCGGCGTGTCATTTCCGCTGCGTGAAACAAAACGGCGTACTTTTGGTCGGACGGGTCGACAGTTGCAAGAATCGTTTCCAACATCATCATTCCCCTTTTTCCGATAAATTACGGTTAGCCGATTGTCTGCTTAAGCTAACGCTTTTTTGACCGCATGTACCAAGTGGGCAAGAGCGCGAAAAAAAAGATCAGGGCTACAAACAAAAAACTTTCCCGGAATCCCATAACGTTGGCTTGGGCCGAGACCATGCTCGACAGAAAGCGGCTGGCTTCGCCGGTAGCGGCGGGACCGGTTATGCCCGCCCGTTTCAGCGCGCCGGTAATAAGATGCAGCGTGGCGGCGTCGGTGTGGCGCATCGTGTTGATCGCATGCGCGTAAAGTGTCGTTTGGCGTTCCATATATACGGACAGTATATTCACTCCGATAGCTCCTCCCAACTGACGGATAAAATTAATCGCTCCTGCGCCGTAGCCAATCAGTCGAGGGTCAAGAACCTTGAGAGCGCCGCTATTGAGGGAGGGCATGATGAATCCCAGGCCGATACGCCCAAGTACGACGTAACCGGCCAATGTCCAGAATGCGATGTTCGTGTCAACGAAGCTCATGAGATAGTTGGAAGCCGCGAACAGGAACATCCCGATAAAAATCAGGATATACGGCGGAAACCGATCGCTCAGTGCTCCGGTCAGAGGAAAGATGATGCCCAGCACGATACCGGCGGGCATCAGTAAAAGGCCGGAATCGGTCGGGGTATATCCCTGAACCGTCTGGACGAAAAGCGGTACCATATAGGTGGAGCCGAAGATTCCCATGCCTAAAATGAACGCGACGGCGGAGGCGGCAACAAACCGGGGGTTGCGATATACGTCGAAAGTGAGCAGCGGCGTCGCGCTGCGGCGCCCTTGCACGATGAAAGCGCCAATGGTGATTGCCGCCAGACAGAGCGCCCCTCTCACGAAGTTTGAATCCCAACCCATGCGTTGCCCATTGGAGAGCCCTGCGAGAAAGGCGGCAATGCTCACTGACAACAGGATGAAGCCAAGCCAATCGAAGGGGGGGCGTTTGTCGTCCTTGGCTGTTGACAGAAAGATTGCGGCCATCAAAAAGGCGATGCCACAGAACGGCAAACTCAGAAAGAATACATAGTGCCACGAGTAGCTGTCGATCAGCATGCCGCCAACGGTGGGACCGAGCGCCGGAGCCATGACGACGCCCATGCTGTAAAGTCCCATCGCGGAACCGCGCTTCTCTGGCGGAAAAACCTGGAACATGATTACCATGCCCATAGGTTGAGTGACTCCCGAAGCAATGCCCTGGATAACCCTGGCAAGAATCAATGTGGTGCCGTCGGTGCTGAACGCTGCCATGATGGAGGCGAACACAAATACGATGATCGCTATGTTGTAGGTTTTGCGGTACCCGAATGATTTGACGGCCCATGTAGAGGCCAGCATGGAAACAGTCATCGCGGCGGTGAAACCCGTTGACAGCCATTGGGCCTGATCCAGTCCCATGCCGAACTCGCCCATGATGTCGGGCATCGCCACGTTGATGATGGTCGACGAGACGATCATCGCCACCACCCCTATCAGGACAGTCAACGAGACGAGCCATTTGTATGGCGCGCCGTAGCGGGCGGTCAGTTCTTCGGTTGTGACCTGCGTCACCGCGCACCTAACAGATTGTGAACGATTGCATTACCATCCCCCGCCCAGCGATCTGAACAAGCGGACGGCAGCGCGGGCGGCGTCGGCCTGGGCGCGGGGCAGTTCGCTTTCTGCGGCGAGCAGTTGCCTGTCGGCGTCCAGCACATCCGTCAGCGGAATCATCCCGGCGCGATAGGCCGTTTCCGATTCCTTATAGACCAGGGTCAACGCATCGATCTGTCGGCTTAGATTTTGGCTGTAGCCTTCGAGCAGGACGAGCGCGGAGCAAGCGTTTTCGACATCTTCGGCTGCGCGCAAAACAGCCTGCCGGTAGCGGATGAGCGCTTCACGGGTCGCTGCGTTGGCTTGGGCGACTTCCGCGTCGATCCGGCCAAAATCAAACAGCCGCCAGCGCAGGCCTGCGGTTGCAAGGGGTTGATAGGTCGTGCTTTTGAACAGTTGATTGGGCGTCAGGCTTTCAAAGCCAAGCAGACCCGACAAGGAGAGTTTTGGATAATACTCGGCAACGGCGGCCCCGATCCGCGCATTGGCAGCGGCCAGGTTGCGCTCGGCGGCAATGACATCCGGACGGCGGCGCAAGAAATCGGAAGACTGCGCGGTTATTCGCGGCACCGCGGGAATCGCCGAAGGGGCGCTCAGTTCGTTCGCGTATGTCCCCGGTTGCGTCCCCATGAGGACATCGATACGGTTTAACTGTGCTTCCAGATCGATCCGCAGGGACGTTTCTTCACCTTGAGTATGGGCCAGCAGTGCTTCACCTTGCGCAACTTCCCGGTCACTGGTCAGGCCGTGCGCCCTCTGCTCATTTAACATTGATAGCAAGTCGGCATCGTTGGCAATCCGGTTTGCAATCACCTTCAATTGCGCCTGGTCTCCGCGAATCCTGAAATAGGTATCGGCGGCCTCCGCCGCGACCGTGATTCTTATGCCGGTATGCGTTGCCTCGGCGGCTTCGAGCATGGCCAATGCCGCTTCTTCCTGACGCCTGAGCCCGCCGAAAAGATCGAGTTCCCAGGAGGCACCAAGCCCGACATCGTACAGTTTGCTGTCCCGTTTGAAACCGGGCATCGAACTGGCGATGATGGCGAGCGGGTTTTCAAGGGACGCGCGCTCGTAGACGGCCTGCGCATTCGCCTCAAGAGTGGGTAACAGATTTGCTCCCGCTGCTCTGGCAACGGCGCGCGCTTGTTCAACCCGTTCCAGCGAAGCCCGGATGTCGAGGTTTTGCTGGAAGACGCGCTCGATAATCCTGGTCAACTGCGGATCATCGAATCCCTTCCACCACTGGTCGAGAGAAGGCTCCTGCGCAGCAGTAGGGCGGGACGCCACAGCTTCGGTGTTGTGCAACGGCTCGAGGGTCACTGCGGGCCTGACATAATCAGGCCCGACTGCGCAGCCGGCCAAAACCGACAGGCAGACAAGCATGAGCATGGCGACGGTTTTCGTCCTTCTCGCGCCATGCGCGTTTTCCGGCGCGATGCGTCGGCTTGCATGCTTCCTGCGCCATTTTTCTTTCGACATTTGCTTTTGCATGAAACCTCGGTCGTATCTTGAATACGCTTCTTCAATGCTGACGCGTGTCAATGTCCACTTCAACCATCATGCCAGGGCGCAAGGGATTGTCATCCGGCTGCTTGACGGCAATGCGCACCGGTACGCGCTGGGTGATTTTGGTAAAGTTGCCGGAGGGGTTGGGGCTCGGCAAGAGGGCGAATTCGGCAGTTGTAGCGTTGCCGATCCGTTCGATGGTGCCGATAAAACTGCGATCCGGATAGGCGTCGACTTTGATATTGACTGTTTGACCAGGCCGCAGCCTATCCAGCTTGGTCTCCTTGATGTCGGCGTCGATCCATACTTTCTTGGGGTCATGGATAATGAACAGACGCTGTCCCGGAATGACATATTCTCCCGGCTGCACAAATTTCTCATCTACGATTCCGTCAATCGGGCTGCGCACCCGCCGGTCGGCAATGTCAATTTCCTGCTGACTGATCTCTGCTTCTATCTGATTCGCTTCCTGTAAAAGGCTCTCCCTTTCCTTGCGCAACACGTCGATATTGCTAAGTTTTACCTGCGCGTCAGCCAGATTGACCGACGCCGATAAGGCCGCCGCCTCGGCTTGCGGCAATTGGGTTCGTCGCTGTTCCCACATCTCGCGGGAAACGATGCGCCCGAGCAATTCGTCGGCCCGCTGGAATTCGCGCTGAGCCTGTTCCAGTTTTGACGCTGTTGCTTTCTGATTGGCTTGAGCGGCAGTCACTGCATTATGGGCGGTGGCGTCCGCTATGTCCTGCTGTATGGCGATTTGTTCCTGCCGCAGACGAATCGCCTCGGCCTTGGCGCGTAATTCCGCAAGTTTGAGATCAGCATCCCGCTGGTCGATGACGATCAGTTCTTGTCCGCTATGAACGAGTTGCCCGTCGGTTACAGGCCGCTCGATGATCCAGCCGTCAACACGGCTGCTCACGGTGATCATGTCGGCCTTCACCCTGGCATCGTTCTCGGTGACGTGCCCCAAACGTTCAAACCACCACAGCCCGATAATCAGGAGAACTGCGGCGGCTACACAAAGTAAAGCTATTCTGCGGTAACGGCGTACCAAGACAAGCAAACGTCTAATTTTTAGGGAAGGCATCCCGCCATTGTATCCTGTCGGACAAATAGTCGTCTTAAAACTCTTTGCTTGACTGTGTGACTGAATGTGCTTTGCGCCGGGGCGCTCATCGAGCCATCCCCGGCCCTCTCCGGTACTGAATTGCTTCGGCCATGTGTTTTGCGCCGGGGCGCTCGTCGCCGGCGAGGTCGGCCAATGTGCGGGCGACGCGAAGTACGCGGTGGTAAGCGCGCGC
>WRJU01000152.1 GCA_009778425.1 Pseudomonadota bacterium | reverse complement strand
AGGGTTTCGTGGTGTTTCATCTGGGTACACGGATGCCAGACGGCGGTAAGCGAGCGTTGCAGGAGCGTTGCAGGCATTTGTTTCAATTTGCTTACGCCGTGTGCGCCTCGTCCTTATCCGGCTCCAGTATCCCATCCACCAGCCGCAAGACCCGCTCGCTGCGCCGCGCGAGCATTTCATCATGGGTGACGATGATGAAGCTTGTCGCCAGTTTTTCGTTGAGGGCCATCATCAGGTCGAACACGGCTTCGGCAGTGTGGCGGTCGAGATTGCCGGTGGGCTCGTCGGCGAGCACGCAGGCGGGTTCCGTCACCAGGGCGCGGGCAATGGCGGTGCGTTGGCGCTCGCCGCCGGAAAGTTCGCTCGGAGTATGGTCGAGCCGGTGCCCCAGCCCGACCTCCCGCAGCATGGCTTCGGCGCGGGCGTTGGCTTGTTTCTTGTCCATGCGCCGGATGTAGAGCGGCATGGCGACGTTTTCCAGCGCGGTGAATTCGGGGAGCAGGTGATGGAATTGATATACGAAACCCAGGGCTTTGTTTCGCAAAAACCCACGTGTAGCTTCGGGCATGGAGGAGAAATTGTTGCCAAGCAATTTGACGCTTCCCTCGCTTGGCGCGTCCAGCCCGCCAAGCAGGTGAAGCAGTGTGCTCTTGCCGGAGCCGGACGCGCCGATGACCGCGAGCCGTTCGCCGCGTTTGATTTCGCAATCGACCCCTTTGAGCACTTGCACTGCGTTGGAGCCTTCGCGGAAATTCTTGACCAGCCCCTGGCAACTCAATATTGCATCGGTTTCATTCATAACGCAGCGCCTCCGCCGGTCTCACGCAGGATGCCCGCCAACTCGGGTAAATCGCGGCAATCAATGTCAAAAGGAAAGAGACGGTCAGGATGGTGGCAACGTCGCCCGCCAGCACTTTCGAGGGCAGTTCGCTGATGAAGTAAATGTTTTTGTCCCAGAGCGTCGTGCCGAAAAGATGTTCAAGCGCCGGAATGACGACATCGAGATTGAAAGCGATGCCCAATCCGCCCGCCAGCCCCGCCAGCAGCCCGACTACACCGATGATGGAACCCTGGATGATGAAAACCGTCATGATCGAGATGGGCGAGGCGCCAAGGGTGCGCAGGATGGCAATGTCGGCGGCCTTTTCCTGTACGGTCATGGTGAGGCTGGCGACGACGTTGAAGGCCGCGACACCTACGATCAGGAACAGGAAGAGGGTCATCATGGTTTTTTCCAGCGCCACGGCACGGAAGAAGGCGGCATGGATGTGCGTCCAGTCGCGCAGCGCCAAGTCCGGTGTGGTGATGATCTCGGCCAGTTCGCGCGACACAGAGGGCGCGGCAAAGAGGTCTTTGAGCCGCAACCGCACTCCGCTGACGGCATCCCCCATGCGGTAGAGCGCCTGGGCATCGGCCAGGTGGATGAGCGCGAGGGTGGAGTCGTACTGGATCATCCCCGCATCAAAAATACCGACAACCTCGAACTGGCGCATACGCGGCATGACTGCCGCCGGCGTCACCATGCCTTGCGGCGAGATCAGGGTCAGTTTGCTGCCCGGCCCCGCGCCCAGGGCGCGGGCCAGGTCGCGTCCGAGGATGATGCCGAAATTTCCGGGCTGCAAGGCGTCGAGCGAGCCTACCCGCATGTATTTATCAAAGTTTGCCACTGTACTTTCCGGCTCGGGGAGGATGCCCCGTATCTGTGCGCCGCGCGCGGTCTCGCCGAGCGTCAACATCCCCTGTTCGCTTATGTAGGGAGCCGCTGCCGTGACTTCGGAGTGTTGGCGGGCATCTTCGATGACTTGTTGCCAATTCAGTACGCGGCCATTGCCTTCGACCGATTCCACTTCGATATGCGAAGCCACGCCCAGGGTGCGGTCGCGCAGTTCTTCCTGAAAACCGTTCATCACCGAAAGTACGACAATGAGGGTCGTGACGCCCAAGGCGATACCGAGGATGGATACGAACGAAATGAAGGAAACAAGACGGTTACGCCCTTGGGCACGCCTGCGTGATCGGGTATAGCGCAGGCCGACGAAAAGCTCATAGAACATCGGGGAGGTTTCCCGGGAGACAAGACAAAAAAACGAATTCTAACCGTCCCCGGCGAATATCTGTACCTTATGGTAAGGTTGGTAGTGTCTCAGTTTGAATTTCATGCGTTGTAGGGGCGGATGGCAATCCGCCCGCCATCGTAAATATCCGCGATCCGCCAACGGTTCGACGGGGCGATTGCCATCGCCCCCTACAGAAAATCGTCTCAAATATTCAAACTGAGACACTACCGTAAGGTTCCACAATTTTAATTGCCCAACATCTTTCAGGGGGAGTTCTTGCCGGATGAATAAAACCATCGCCCAGGCTGTCGTCCGCTCTGCGGCGGCTCTTGCTTCGGTATGCCTCTGCGCCTTTGCCCACGCGCAGCCGAGTGACGCTTACTCGGCAGCCGAGATACGGTTTCTCGCCGCGCGGGACGCGGCGCGCGCTGGCGACCGGGGCAAGCTCGAAACCCTTGCCAGCCAGGCAAGCGGCCATCCGCTCGACAGTTATATCCGCTACTGGCTGCTGTCCGACAGCCTGTCGAAGACGTTTTCCATGCCGCAGGAGAGCGCACTGAACCAGTTCATTTCGGATGAAGCCGGCACATTGCTCGCGGAACGCCTGCGCGCGGATTGGCTGCGCCGAATGGCAAGGGATGGGGACTGGTCTTATTTCCTCCAGATTTATCCGGGTTTGCAAAACCCGGACAATGAAATGCGCTGCCAGGCATGGAATGCCCGGCTGATGACCGGGGACAGGAAAGTCCTCGACGAAGTTGCCAGAAACTGGGATTCCATGACCTTCGCGCATTCTTCTTGCTCATCCGTGCTGCGCGAGGTAGTCAGTCAGGGGAAAGTCAGTACCAGCGATGCCTGGCGGCTTTTCCGCCGCCGGGTCGATACCAAATCGCTGGGGCAGGCGCGGGTGGTTCTCGGCTGGCTTGCTACAGACAGCATGAGGGCTTTCGAGCAAGCCGGTCGCAACCCGAAATCCTTTCTCGACTGCCATGCCGCAGACAGCGTGAAGGCTCCAGTGAAGGCTTCCGGAAAGACTTCTGGGAAAGCTTCCAGGAAGGCTTCCAAGCGGGTCGTTCGTCGTAAACCGACACGTCCTCTCGACTGCTTGTCGCCCAATTTTGCCAATACCCGTGCGGGGCGGGAAATAGCCCTGGCAGCGCTGACAAGGCTGGCGCGCACGGACGTGTCCGGCGCATATATCCGCTTTCAGCGCATCTCTGGCCAATTCGCTCCCGAGGAACGTGCCCATGCCTGGGGCGTGCTGGCCCTGCACGCGGCTCAGGATCACAGCCCGGAAGCCGCTTCCTGGTTCCGCAATGCCGGTGACGTTTCGATGAGCGTGACCCAGCGCGCATGGCGTGTGCGCGTACCGTTGCGCGTCGGTGACTGGCCGGGGGTGCTTGCGGCCATTGATAAGCTGAATGCCGAGGAACGCTCCCTGCCGGAATGGATTTACTGGCGCGCGCGCGCCTTGAAAGCGCTGAAGCGGACGGGCGAAGCGGAAAAGGAATTTCGGCGCATCGCCAACGTGGCGAATTTTTACGGCATTCTCGCCAATGAAGAACTGGGGAACCCGTTCGATCCGCGCGCGGCGCACACGGCGCTTGCCGCTTCCACTGCGGACGTAGCCGCAGAGACCGCTGCGGAAGAGTCTGCCGAAGGTGGTGACGCTGACGCTGAATCAGATGCTGCCGAGAACTCCGAAGAGGGTAACGGGGGGGAAGGCAACGGCGAAGCGATACAGGCCGAGGCCGGAGCAGGAGGAAGCGTTGCAGCCGCAGCCGTCAACGGGCCGAGCGTCGACAAGCATCCGGGCTTTCAGCGCGCGATGGCTCTTTTCCGGGTCGATTTGCGCATGGATGCCATCCGCGAATGGAACTGGGCGCTGCGTGGGCGCGACGAAGCCTTTCGCCTTGCTGCGGCGCAATTGGCCCTGAAAAACCATCTTTACGACCGTGCCATTACTTCCGCCGAACTCGCCAACCCGGCAGGGGCTTGGGAGTTGCGCTTTCTCACTCCGTACCGCGAACTCATCGAACCGCGCGCGCGCACCAATCGTCTCGATCTGAGCTGGGTCTACGGTGTGATGCGGCAGGAAAGCCGTTTCATCATTCCGGCCCGTTCCCCTGTCGGGGCACAGGGGCTGATGCAGGTCATGCCGAAAACCGGCAAGTGGGTCGCCAGGCAACTCGGCATGTACTATCACCCCGGCCTGTTGCGCGACCCCGAAACGAACGTGGAAATCGGTACCGGCTACATGCGCATCCTTCTCGACGAACTCGAAGAAGATTATGTGCTGGCCGCAGCCGGTTACAATGCCGGTCCTGGCCGCGCGCGGCGCTGGCGCGGCGGCCAATCGCTGGAAGGCGCGGTTTACGCCGAGACCATCCCCTTTGAAGAAACCCGCGAATACGTCAAGCACGTCATGGCCAACACCGCCATCTACGCCGCCCTGCTTGAAGGCAAGCCGCAATCGCTCAAGGCGCGTCTCGGCACGATCCTGCCGAAGATGTCGGACTGAAAAGCGGGGCCGGGATGCGCGCGTATCTGGTCGGCGGCACTGTGCGGGATGCCTTGCTTGGCTTGCCGGTCAAAGATCGGGATTGGGTTGTCGTGGGGGAGACGCCCGAGGCGATGCTCGCGCGCGGCTTTCGCCCCGTGGGGCGGGATTTTCCCGTCTTCCTGCACCCGGAAACGCGCGAGGAATACGCGCTGGCGCGCACCGAACGCAAGAGCGGGCGCGGTTATACCGGGTTTGTCTGCCATACCGCGCCCGATGTCACCCTGGAAGAAGATCTCTCGCGGCGGGACCTCACGATCAATGCCATCGCCCGTGAAGCCGACGGCGCGCTGATCGACCCCTACGGCGGCGCGGGCGACCTCGAAGCCAAAGTCCTGCGCCATGTCGGCCCGGCTTTTACCGAAGACCCTTTGCGCGTCCTGCGCACAGCGCGTTTTGCCGCCCGTCTACCGGATTTCAGTCTTGCGCCGGAGACGCTCTCGCTCATGCGCTCGATGAGCGAGAGCGGCGAACTCGACCACCTCACACCCGAGCGGGTGTGGAAAGAACTTTCGCGCGGGCTGATGGAAGAGCGCCCATCGCGGATGTTTCATATCCTGCGCGAATGCGGCGCGCTCGTTTGCATCCTCCCCGAACTCGACCGCCTGTTTGGCGTGCCGCAACCCCCGGCCTTCCACCCCGAACTCGACACCGGCGAACACACGATGCGGGTCATCGACTGCGCCGCTTCAGCCGGGCACAGTCTGGAAATCCGCTGGGCTTGTCTATTGCACGATCTCGGCAAGGCAGAGACTCCCGCCGATATTTTGCCGCACCATTACGGACACGAAGCCCGGAGCGCGCTGCTCGCCGGACAAATCTCGGAACGCTTGCGCGCCCCGGCCAGTTGCCGCGATTTTGCCGTGCTGTTCGCCCGCGAACACGGCAATCTGGGGCTGATCGGCGAAATGCGCCCGAACACCATTACCAGCTTGCTCGAACGTTGCGATTGCGCGCGCCGCCCGGAGCGTTTCCTGGCCTTGCTGGATGCCGCCACTTGCGATTATTTCGGGCGCGGCGGCCATTGGCCCGCGCCCTGGCCGTCTGCCGAATCCTGGCGGATGGCCTTGGAAGCCTTCCTCGGCGTGGATGCCGGCGCGCTTGCCCGCTCTGTCGAGGACACCCGACAAATTCCCGCCCGTCTGCATGCTGCACGGGTTGATGCTGTACGCAAGCGTTTCACATGTCACGAGAAAAAAAATATTCCCTGATATTCTGAGCTTTCCCCGCTCCCGCCTTGATACTGACTTCTGTTTTTTGATCCGGCATCATTTCTTTCATGAAAACCCGGTAACAAACCGAAAATGCAAAAAACCGCCAACCCCGGTGCAGATTCTCATTGTGCGCTCGAAATCATCAGCCATCTTCCGGATGCGGCGCACAGGCATCGGATGCCGCTCCTTTTCGTACATGGCGCATACGCTGGCGCATGGTGCTGGGAAGAGTACTTTCTGCCTTGGTTCGCCCAACGCGGATGGGCTGCATATGCGGTATCGCTTGGCGGACATGGCAACAGCCCTGGCCGTGACAATCTCGACCATCTGAGCATTGATCACTACGTGGCCGATGTTGCCGAAGCCGTCGCGCTCCTGCCCGCGCCCCCGATACTGATCGGCCATTCGATGGGCGGCATGGTGATACAGAAATATCTCGAACGAACCGCCGCCCCTGCCGTCGTGCTGATGGCCTCGGTTCCGCCGCAGGGCTTGATCTATTCCGCGCTCGGCCTGTTATTTACCGCCCCGCAACTGCTCGCCGACCTCAGTCGGATCATGGGCGGCGGCGAGCCCAGCGCCGACAGCTTGCAGCAGATACTCTTCCACCGGCCGATTGCCGTCGAAAAACTTCGGCGCTACTGGAAGCGGTTTCAGCCCGAATCCCTTCGCGCGATCTGGGGCATGACCTGTTACAGCCTGCCCGACACTTCCCGCGTCTACAGGGCGCCGATGCTGGTGCTTGGCGCTCAGCACGACCGCCTGATTTCCCCCGGCCAGGTTCAAATGACCGCAGACGCCTACGGAACCCACCCGGAAATCTTCCTCAACATGGGACATGCGATGATGCTTGAACACGGCTGGGAAACGGTTGCAGCCCGGATTGATGAATGGCTTGTCGCGCAGGGGTTGTGAGGCTACTGCGCTTCCCCCGCGTTCTTCCTCTTTTTCCACAACACATCCCCATGCCCCGCCGCGCGGTTGAATACGCGGCCGAGCACGAACAATAAATC
>WRJU01000151.1 GCA_009778425.1 Pseudomonadota bacterium | reverse complement strand
CGGCAAAAAATTTCCCACTTCATCTGGCTACCGGAAACAGGCTTCATCTTGATAAATCAGTGAACGAACAGGGAGAACCATGTGGATAACGCGCCCTTCCTACAGAGAGGCAAAAAGAACTGACATTCCCCGCACACTGGCCAAGAGTGCTTATCAACAGCTTGCCCAGTGCAAAAAATGGCGGTGCAGCAAGGGACGTATGGTTTATCCACAGGAAACGGCCTGTTGTATACATAAACTTCTTTTATAAATTAAACAGTTATAAAAACAGAAGAACAACATTGCTGTTCCTATGGAAGATCGTTGGAAGTTACTTTTTCTACTGTAGGAAACCGTTAAAATGCGTGGTTCCTCTACAGACTATCTGCCCGTTGAAGTTCTTCCGGTGGATTTTCTCATTCCAAAAATTGCATTAACAAGGAATATTTTTATGTGGTTCAGGAACCTTCAGCCTTACCGCCTTCCGGCAGGGTGGGGAATCACTTCCGCACAGCTTGAGGCATGCCTGAATACCCGCCCGCTACAACCGTGCGGTAGCCAGGACATGGAATCGCGTGGTTGGGTATCGCCTTGTGGTGACGGTGCCCTGTTGCATGCGGTCGGGGGGCAATGGTTGATTGCGCTTGGCGTGGAGTCGCGCCTGTTGCCAGCTTCGGTGGTGCGCCAGGAGGCGGAGGTTCGCGCGGCAACGCTTGCCGAGAAGCAAGGTTACAAGCCGGGGCGTGGGCAGATGAAAGAACTGCGCGAACAGGTCGCCCAGGAATTGCTGCCTCGCGCCTTCATCCGCCAGCGCCGTACCTGGGTGTGGATCGACCCGGTGGATGGCTGGCTTGGCATTGACGCGGCGAGTGCGGCGCGGGCTGAGGAGGCGCTTGAATGCCTGCGTCAGACTCTCGATGATTTTCCGCTTGCGCTGTTACGCCCAGCCCGCTCACCCAGTTCGGCGATGGCCGATTGGCTGGCGGGCGAAGCGCCCCCAGGTTTTACTGTCGATCAGGATTGCGAATTGCGCTCGGTCAGTGAAGAGAAGGCAACGGTGCGTTATGCCCACCACCCGCTCGATGGCAGCGAAATCAAAGATCATCTCGCCGCCGGAAAGATGCCTACCCGTCTGGCGCTGACGTTCAATGACCGGGTGAGTTTCGTGCTGACGGAAAAACTCGAACTCAAGCGCCTCGATTTCCTCGACACGGTGCGGGAAGAACTCGGCAACGAAGACGATGCCGAAGCCCTGTTCGATGCAGAATTTGCCCTGATGACCGGTGAGCTTTCACGTTTGCTGCCCGCGTTGGTCGAGGTACTGGGTGGAGAGTTGAACTGACTTTGTCCCTCTTCCGCATGCACGGCATGGCTGTTTTTTTGTGTCACTCCGCTGCTCATTGCGAGAATTGAACCCGAAGCGTATTCAGGAACGCAGGATGCACTCAATCGAAGTTGTATTGATCATGTTATTGGCGGTGGTTGCCAGCAGCTATCTGGCGCGGGCGCTGCCGTTTTCCGTTCCCTTGCCGCTGGCGCAGATCACGCTCGGCGTCCTGATTGCCGCCATACTGTCGGACAGCACGGTCGAACTGAAATCGGAAATCTTTCTCTTTGTCTTTTTGCCGCCGCTGCTTTTCCTCGATGGATGGCGGATTCCCAAGGCCAGCCTGCTCCACGATAAAGTCATTGTCATCAGCCTGGCCCTCGGCTTGGTGATTTTCACCGTGCTTGGCGTGGGTTTCCTGATTTACTGGCTGGTTCCGGGCATGCCGCTGCCCGTGGCTTTCGCGCTGGCGGCGGTGGTGTCGCCTACCGACCCGGTGGCGGTGTCATCCATCGTTTCGCGCTGCCCGATGCCGAAACGCCTGATGCACATCCTCGAAGGCGAATCATTGCTGAACGATGCTTCCGGCTTGGTATGTTTCCGTTTCGCGGTCGTAGCGGCGGCGACCGGCCTGTTTTCGCTGGGAAATGCTTCCCTGACTTTTTTATGGATGGCGGTGGGCGGTGTGGCGCTCGGCATCGCGGCGGCGTTGGCCATCAACTACGCGCACTTCTGGCTATCCCGACGTTGGGGCGAGGAAAGCGGTGCGGCCATCCTGACCAACCTGATGATACCGTTTGGCGCATATCTGGCGGCTGAGACCCTTCATGCCTCCGGGATTCTTGCCGCGGTGGCGGCGGGGATCACCATGAGCTATATCGAGTTGAGTGGCCGGGCCATGGCGGCGACGCGGGTTCAGCGCACTGCCGTATGGGATATGGCGCGCTTTGCCCTCAATGGCCTCATGTTCGTGCTGCTCGGGGAGCAATTGCCCGCCATCGTGAGCCGCGCCATGAACACAGCGGGAGAGGCAGGGGGATATGGGGCGAGCAGTGTGTGGCTGATCGTTTGCGCGTTGGTGATGACCGCCGCCCTTATCGGCCTGCGTTACGTCTGGGTATGGGTTTCGCTACGCCTGATGCTGTTCTTTTCCCGCCGTTCGGGAAACAGGGCTAATGATGAGATCGATGAGGTCGACTCGCGCATCGTGCCGGTGATGTCGCTGGCCGGGGTGCGCGGGGCGGTCACGCTGGCGGGCGTCCTGTCCCTGCCCTTGGTGATGAAGCACGATGGTTCGCCGTTTCCGGCGCGGGATCAAGCCATCTTCCTTGCGGCGATGGTCATTCTGATTTCGCTCGTTTCCGCAAGCGTTTTGCTGCCCTGGCTGTTGCGGGGACGGGCGATGAGCGTACCCGAAGTTTCCGCCGAGAAGCGCAAGGAGGAAAATGCCATCCGCGCAGCGGCGGCAGCAGCCATCAAGGCCGTTGAAGAAGCCGGTCACGAAATGGCGATAAACGACCCCGATCCCGATGAGACCGGGCTTTACACTCAGGCTGCCCAGCGGGTGATCGATGCTTATAGATACCGGTTCGCCGACGAGCCATACGCCGTCGATAATGGGCAATCCCTGCGCAACGCGGACGGCATCGAACTCAAACTGCGGCAAATTGCACTAAAGGCGGAACGTGACACCATTGCACGTCTCGCTCAAACCCGTCATATTTCAGACGATGTGTTCAGGCGGCTGATGGACAGGATCGACATCCTTTCCGTGGCTCATCATCCGGAACCCCGTCATCACTGATAGATAAGCACGGACACTCGTTCATTCCGTCCGGAGACCAATATGGCTTTCACCTTCCGCCCGTTCCGCGCCACGTTTTTCCTGCTGGCAATAGCCGCAATAGTCTCATCCGCCATTCCGTCGGCGCATGCCAAAGCTGAGGTACGCAAAGGCAATGAAGCCAGGGCACGCAAAATCGCCGCAGAGGAACGTAAAATTGAAGACAGGATACGCAAAGGCGTTGCGGTTTTCCTTGGCGTGCCCGAATCCGTGGTGGAATCGGTATCCCGTATTCCGCAAGGCGGGCTCTATGAAGTCGTGCTGACCAACGGCGAATTGTTTTACACCGACAAGGCAGTGAGTTTCTTCATCCTCGGAAACATCATCGATGCCGAGACACGGCAGAATCTGACCGGCGAGCGCCTCGACAAACTCTCCCGCATCGATTTCAAGTCCCTGCCCCTGGAACAGGCGGTCAAGCGCATAAACGGCAACGGCAAACGGGTCATCGTGACGTTTGAAGACCCCAATTGCAGTTACTGCAAGCACTTGGGCAAGGAACTGCAAAAAGTGAAGAACGTCACCCTCTACACTTTCCTCTACCCGATGCTTTCAGACGATTCCATAAGCAAATCGCGCCATATCTGGTGCGCCGAAAACAAGGCCGCCGCCTGGACGAATTGGATCGTCGGCGGCAAGGCGCCGGAAGCGCGTGATTGCGACAGCGCCGTCATTGACCGCAACCTGGAACTGGGCAAGAAATTGCGCGTGACCGGCACCCCCGTCCTGTTCTTTTCCGATGGGTCGCGTATCGTCGGCTATCGCGCAGCAGAAGACCTGGAACAGATATTGGTGGGTATTTCCGTCGAAGAGAGCAGGTAAGCGTCAAGATAGCTGTTATGCTGATCATTGCCCTGGCGGCGTGGTTTTCCCTGCCCGGTTTCACAGGATCGACACCATGAAAGACGCATTGATCATTTTCGACACTACCCTGCGCGACGGCGAGCAAAGCCCCGGCGCGTCGATGACGCAGGAGGAAAAACTGCGTATCGCCCGCCAACTGGAGCGGATGCGCGTCGACGTGATCGAGGCGGGTTTTCCGGCGGCGTCTCCCGGCGATTTCGAGGCCGTGCGCGCCATTGCCGGAGCCATCCGGGAGTCCGTCGTGTGCGGGCTTTCCCGCGCCAGCGAGCAGGACATCGCCCGTGCCGGCGAAGCCATCGCCCCGGCGGCGCGCAAGAGGATTCACACCTTCATTGCCACCAGCCCCATCCATATGGAGAAAAAGCTCCGTATGGCTCCCGACCAGGTCATCGAACAGGCGGTCAAGGCGATTGGCTGGGCGCGCCAATATACCGATGATGTCGAATTCTCCGCCGAGGATGCCGGACGCTCCGAAATCGATTTTCTCGTGCGCATCTTCGATGCGGCCATCCGCGCCGGAGCCAAAACCATCAATGTGCCCGATACCGTCGGCTACAACATTCCCAAGCAATATGCCGCCACCCTGCGTACGCTGATTGAGCGAGTGCCCAATGCCGACAAGGTGATCTGGTCGGTGCATTGCCACAACGACCTCGGGCTGGCCGTCGCCAACTCGCTCGCCGCCGTTGTGGCGGGCGCGCGGCAGGTGGAATGTACGATCAACGGGCTGGGGGAACGCGCGGGCAACGCCTCGCTTGAAGAAATCGTCATGGCGGTGCGTACCCGCGCCGACGTGTTCCCCGTACAGACCTGCATCGACACGACCCAGATCGTGCCCGCCTCGCGGCTCGTCTCGCAAATTACCGGCTACCCGGTACAGCCCAACAAGGCCATCGTCGGCGCGAACGCCTTCGCCCATGAAGCGGGCATTCATCAGGACGGTGTGCTCAAAAGCCGCGAAACCTACGAAATCATGCGTGCCGAAGATGTCGGTTGGGGCGCGAACAAGCTGGTATTGGGCAAACACTCAGGCCGTAACGCTTTCCGCGCCCGTTTGCAGGAAATCGGCATCGAGACCGGTTCCGAAGAACGGCTCAACACCGCTTTCGCGCGCTTCAAGGAACTGGCCGACAAGAAGCATGAGATTTTCGATGAAGACCTCCACGCCCTGATGAGCGATGAGGCGGTCGCGCCCGAGCAGGAGCACTTCCGCCTGGTTTCGACGCGCTTCCACTCGGAAACCGGCGAAACCCCGCAAGCCGAGATCACCCTCTCCGCTGGCGGCAGGGAAACCCACAGCCGCGCTGCCGGTTCCGGCCCCGTCGACGCCGCGTTCAAGGCCATCGAGGCCATTGCCGAAAGCGGCAGCCATTTGTTGCTCTATTCCGTCAACGCCATCACCACCGGAACCGACGCCCAAGGCGAAGTCACTGTGCGGCTCGCGCGCGACGGGCGCATCGTCAACGGGCAGGGGGCAGATACCGACATCATCGTTGCCTCGGTCAAGGCTTACCTAAACGCGCTCAACAAGCTGCACACGGGCGGCGAGAAGCTGAATCCGCAGTTATAGGGGGAATGCGCGCGAGCCAGATGTCTGAATGAACGGCTCCCTCACGAACCTGCCGGTCACCTCGGCAGTGAAGCCGCGCATCCTTTCTTTTTGTGCGTCGCAAGGCAAAATGGCCTACTACTCCCGTTAAAGACGTCTGATGGATTATAATTCCGTTGTTTTCCCATATTTCGTCCCCTCCGGACAGAGGAAAAGGTCATGAGTGATCAAAAGCAAGACTGCGATAGCGAACGCAGGAATCTCCTGATAGCGACCTCTGCGGTCGGCGGTGCTGCCGTGGCGGCTGCTGCAGTGCCGTTCGTCGCCAGCCTGGCTCCATCGGAACGGGCAAAGGCCATCGGTGCGCCGGTCATCGTGGATATTGGCAAACTCGCTCCCGGCGAAAAGACCGTGGTGAAATGGCGCGGCAAGCCGGTGTGGATTCTGCGCCGCACACCGGAAATGCTTGCTTCGCTGAAAGCCGTCGAGGAAAAGCTCAGCGATCCGGGTTCCGAAAAGTCCGACCAGCCCGGCTACACCAAAACCCCGACCCGCGCGATCAAGGACGAGTACCTCGTCGCTATCGGTATCTGTACCCACCTCGGCTGCTCGCCGTCCGACAAGCTCAAGACCGGCAACGCCGAAGGCATGGTGGCGGATTGGGCGGGCGGGTTCCTCTGCCCCTGCCACGGTTCGATGTTCGACCTTGCCGGGCGCGTGTTCAAGAGCCAGCCGGCGCCAACCAATCTCGAAATTCCGCCACACAAGTATCTTTCCGATACCTCCATCATCATTGGCGAAGATTCCAACGATTCCAAGGGGGCTTAAAGCATGGCCGCGAACAGCAGTTTCCCAAAATACCAGTCGGACGGCTCACGCCTCGGCAACCTGCTGGAGTGGTTTGACGCCCGCTTCCCGCTGACCTCCATGTGGAAGACGCATATGTCTGAGTACTATGCGCCGAAGAATTTCAACTTCTGGTACTTCTTCGGGATCATCTCCCTCCTGGTACTCATCATCCAGTTCGTGACCGGGATTTTCCTGGTCATGCACTACAAGCCCGACGGTACGCTCAACGCTTCCGGCATCCCAATCGCTTTTGCCAGCGTTGAGTACATCATGCGCGACGTTCCCGGCGGCTGGCTGATCCGGTACATGCACTCCACCGGCGCTTCGGCCTTCTTCATCGCCATCTACCTGCACATGTTCCGGGGCATGCTCTACGGTTCCTACCGCAAGCCGCGCGAACTGATCTGGGTGACCGGCGTTGTGATCTT
>WRJU01000150.1 GCA_009778425.1 Pseudomonadota bacterium | reverse complement strand
ATGGGCGAACTGCGGCTTCTCCCGCGCGTTCAGGATGGAATCATGGCAAGAATCATCTGCGTGATCGGCAACAAAGGCGGCACAGGCAAGACCACGCTTTCCCATATGCTGTGCCAGGGGTTCGGTTTGCTTGGGTATCGTGCAGCCTGCGTACTGACCGACGTTTCCCGCGAGCCACTCACTCCCAATGGCCGCCGCTACATCACCGCCGATGCCCGTAACGGGGACGCCCTGGCCAAGGTCATCGACAAACTGCGCACGCTCGATGAATGGATAGGCGTTGTCGACGGCGCGGGAAACCGCACCGACATGGATCATAAACTCTATGACCTGGCCGACATCGTGCTGTTGCCGTTCCGGGATTCGCACGAAGACATCCGCGCCGTCAGCCGCGACCTCGACCTTTTCCCCCGCGCTTATGGCGTACCCGCGCAATGGCCGAGCAATCTCTGGCAGCGCGAGGCGGCCGACCGCAATGTTTTGCACTTGATGGGCGCTTTCCGCGACCGTCTCCTCAAGCCGGTGGCCGCGTTGTCCTCATCCAAGCTGCTGCTGCATAAACAGATGCCGGAGGGACTGCCCAGCCCGCTCATCCGAGCTTGCCGCGCCCTTGGGCGCGAAGTGCTGGATATTCTGGAAATCGACAGCGACGACGATGAGGTTCCCGCGAATTGCCGCATCGAGCGCCTGCCAGCTTCCGAGACGCCGATGCGCCTTCACCTGCACCATGCGTAAGCATGGGAGATAATTTTTTTCCCTGCGCATAACGCATGTGTGCCGAGTTCGCCTGCTTCAGTTAAGATAACGGGGCATGCAATCGAGGCATGCCATCTGAGGGAGAAGGGAGATGATGACAATGGACAATATGGCTCATGACCCGCTGGAGTTTGTGCGCAATATGTGGGGTCGGATGGGTTTTACGTTGCCGGGCATGATGACGCCCACGCTTGATGTCAGTGAGCTTGAAAAGCGCATCGGCGACATGCGGGCGGTCGAAGGCTGGCTGAAGATGAATCTCAGCATGTTGCAAATGGCCATTCAGGGGCTCGATATGCAGCGTGCCGCCATTGCGGCAGTGCATGCGATGAGCCTGCCGGTGCAGTCCGTGCAGGGCAATGACCAGCAGGCGGCGGCAGGGGAAGCTGCTATTGCCGGGAACAATCCGTTCCTGTGGCCGTGGACGGTGATGAGCGGCAATGCGGAAGCGGAAAAGAAGGCTGAGTCCGCTGCCGCCAATGCGTCGGCCGCGGCCAATGGCGCGAAACCCCGCGCAAAAAGCAAGGTCGCGGCCAGCGACAAATAAAATCACCCAAGCCGTTCCCGTTATTTATGGCGGGACGGTCCGAAGAACGCTCCTGCCCCCGGAAAAACACTGGGGCAGGTGCGTTTTTTTGTTTAGAGCGATTTCGGTCCAAATCTATACATTCTTATCCTTCTCCCCTTGCGGGAGAGAGTGCCCCGCAGGGGCGGGAGATGGGGGATGGAGACGGATTGACCCCTCTCCCCCCGCCACTCTCCCGCAAGGGGAGAGGGGAGTTTTGTACACACTTGAACAAAAACCGCTCTATTGCGCCCGGTTTGTGTGTTCGCCTACCAGGCGCGCCTGTACGTCGCCCGTGACGGGTTCGTAGCCGCCGGCCGTGGTGGCGAATTCGCTTTCCCCTGCGCAAAGTGACTTCAGTCGCGCTTCAAAGCCGTCCATATCGGCCATCGGCACGGAGGCGGTGATCAGCGTCCAGCCGCTCGCGGGGCTGTCGGTTCCGGTGACGCGACCGCGTCGTCCGGAGAGTTCGGCGCTGACGTTGCCGAAGTAGTTGTCCGCCACCCGAACCTGGACTTCGACGATGGGTTCGAGTATCTGGGGCCGCGCGGCCAGCACGGCGTCGATCAGGGCGTGACGTCCGGCAGTGACGAAGGAGATTTCGTTGGAGTCGACGGGGTGATGTTTGCCGTCGGTGATGACGACGCGGATGTCGTGGATGGGATAACCGGCCAGTGCGCCTTCGGTGACGGCTTGGCGCACACCTTTTTCGACTGCCGGCATGAATTGCGAGGGGATGGTCCCGCCCTTGACCTCGTCGCCGAATTGGAGACCCTCGCCACGCGGAAGCGGTTCGACGCGCAAGGCGACTTCGCCGAACTGGCCCGCACCCCCGCTTTGTTTTTTGTGGCGGTAACGCGCTTCGGCAGTCGCTGTGATGGTTTCGCGGTAGGCAATGGCAGGTGGCGCGGTGTCGAGTTCGAGGTTCCAGCGCGAGGAGAGTTCGTTGAGGACGATTTTCAGATGCTGTTCGCCCAGGCCGCGCACGACGGTGTGGCGGCTGCGCGTGTCGTAGCCGATTTCCAGGCAGGGGTCTTCATCGGCTATGCGGGAGAGGGCTTCGCCAAGGCGCTGTTCGTCGGCGGTCTTGCGGGTGATGAGCGCCAGACCGTAGACGGGCTGCGGATAGGCAGGCGGTACCAGATGGAAATAGTCTTCGTCGTGGGAGTCGTGCAGTACGGCATCGTGATGCAGTTCGTCGATCCGAGAGACGGCGCAGAGATCCCCCGGTACGGCGAGTTTGGTTTCCAGGGTGTTTTGCCCTTGCAGACGCAGGAGGTGAGCCACTTTGAAGGGTTTGCGCCCGTCGCCGACGAAAAGCGAATCGCCCGGCGAGACCGTGCCTTGATGAATACGGAAGAGGGCGATCTTGCCACGGTAGGGGTCGTTGCTGATCTGGAAGACATGGGCGACCGTATGGCGATTCGGGTCGGGCACGACTTCTACCATTTCCGAGCCTTTGAGGAATGGAGCGGGGTTGGCTTCGGTGGGGTCGGGCATGAGTTTGCCGAGGATGTCGAGCAGTTCGCGCACACCCGCGCCGGTCTGGGCGGAAACGAAGCAGACGGGAATCAGGTGGCCGTCGCGCAGGGCGGCTTCAAATGGGGCATGGAGCTGGTCGGGGTCGAGCGCCTCGCCTTGTTCGAGGTAGCGCGCCATGAGGTCTTCGTCGAGTTCGATGACCTGGTCGACAATGGCGTCGTGCGCGGCATTCACGCTGGAGAAAGCGGTGCTGGCGTCGGCCTTGGGAGCGAAAAAGCAGTCGATTACGGCGCTGCCGTCCGGCGAGGGAAGGTTGAGCGGCAGGCATTCGCGGCCAAAGGCGGAGGTGATGGCATCCATCAGGGCGTCGAAGTTGCTGCCTGCGTCGATCTTGTTGACGATGATCATGCGGCATTTGTCCTGCGCTGCCGCCATCATCCGGCGCACACTGCTTTCGACCCCGGCGGTCGCATTGATGACGATGGCCGCAGTTTCGACCGCCGTCAGTGCGGACAGCGCACGTCCGGCCAGATCGGACAGTCCCGGCGTGTCGAGCAGGTTGATCCAGTGTCCCGCCCATTCCAGATGTGACAGCGAGGACGTGAACGATTGGATGACGGGGGCGTCGTTGCCGCCGTCGTTGACCCCGGCAGTGGCGAGCAAAGCCCGAATCAGGGTAGTTTTACCACTGCCGGTTTGTCCAAGGAGGCATAGGTTGCGGATGTCGTGGACTGAACTGGGTGTCATGACGCTTTCTCCCTCAAAATATTGTGGATGATAAGGCTTCCGATGAGGCGGATGATCGAATCGGGTACGAAATGAAGGAAGTTTCTGCTATCCGGGCGTTTATGGCAATTACACTATGACCTTTTGTGCGGTTGCGGCGAGCGGTTTCATGAACAGAAAAGCGAAAAGAAAGACCCCTGTAACGATTCATCGCGCGGATTATCGCCCATTGGCCTGGACGGTTGAGCGCGTTGACCTGCATTTTCGTCTCGACCCGATGGCGACCGTCGTCACCAACCGTATGGTGTGCGCGCGCAATCCGGCAGCGAAGGAAGCTCCTTTGCGTTTGTGGGGGGAAGAACTCGAACGCCTTTCAACGCGGGTTGACGGGCAACTGGCGAGTCCGCGCGAGACGGACGGCGGGGTGCTGGAATTCGATCTCGATCCGTCCCCGGACAACGCCAGGGTGACGGTGGAGGTCGTCACCCGGATCAGGCCGAACGCCAATACCGCCCTGTCCGGGCTGTATCTCTCCAAGGGCGGATTTTTTACCCAATGCGAGGCCGAGGGCTTTCGCCGCATCACCTTTTTCCCGGATCGCCCCGATGTGATGGCGCGCTATACCGTGACCATCGAGGCCGAGCGCGAACGTTGCCCGGTGCTGCTGTCCAACGGCAATCTGATCGAGGCGGGCGACCTGCCCGATGGATGGCATTTCGCGCGATGGGAAGACCCGTTCCCGAAGCCGTCCTACCTTTTCGCGCTGGTGGCGGCGAAGCTGGCTGCGCTGGAGTGCGTCGAAAAAACTGCTTCCGGGCGGCAAGTGACGCTCCAGGTCTGGGTGGAAGAGGACGATCTCGGTAGCGCCGGACACGCGATGGCGTCGCTCATCAAGGCCATGCGTTGGGACGAAGAACGCTTCGGGCTGGAACTCGACCTTGACCGTTTCATGATCGTGGCCGTGTCCGATTTCAACATGGGGGCGATGGAGAATAAGGGGCTGAACGTTTTCAACACGAAATACGTGCTCGCCCGATCCGGGACGGCATCCGACTCCGATTACGCGGGCGTGGAAAACGTAGTGGCGCACGAATACTTCCACAACTGGACGGGCAACCGCGTGACCTGCCGCGACTGGTTCCAGTTGACCCTCAAGGAAGGCCTCACAGTCTTCCGCGACCAGGAGTTTTCTGCCGACATGCTTGCCCGCGCGGCGGGAAAAGAGGGCGCGGCCTCGGCCAGGGCCGTCAAGCGCATTGATGATGTCAAAAAGCTGCGCGTGGCGCAGTTCCCGGAAGACAACGGCCCGATGGCGCACCCGATCCGTCCGGACAGCTACCGGGAAATCGACAATTTCTATACCGCCACGGTGTATGAGAAAGGGGCCGAAGTCGTCCGCATGCTCAATACCCTGCTGGGGGCGGATGGTTTCCGCGCGGGGATGAATCTTTACTTCCGCCGCCACGATGGGCAAGCCGTGACCTGCGACGATTTCGTCGCCGCCATGAGCGATGCCAATGAAACCGATCTGAGCGCTTTCATGCGCTGGTACGCCCAGGCCGGTACGCCCAGGCTGAAAGTACGGGGGCAGTGGGATGCCGACAATGCCAGCTATGCGCTGACGCTTTCGCAGCGCGTCCCGTCCACGACGAAGGCGGAATCGCTGCCGCTGGTCATTCCGGTGGCGGTGGGGCTGATTGCCCCCGATGGCCGCGATTTGCCGCTGCGCCTCGAAGAAGAGGATGGGCAAAGCGCCGATGAAGCGATGTTTACCAAGGTGTTGATGCTCGATCAGGCCGAAAAGACTTTCCGCTTCACCGGGATTGAAGTCGAACCCGTCCCCTCTGTTTTGCGTGGGTTTTCCGCCCCGGTCATTCTCGAACAGGAAGAAGACGAAGCCCGTCTGGCCTTCCTCATGGCGAACGACTCCGATCCCTTCAACCGTTGGGATGCTGCGCAACGCTACAGCGAACGGGTGATTCTCGCGCGGGCCGCCGATCCTCATCGGGAAACGCCGACGGCCTGGATCGACGCTTTCCGCGTCCTGCTCGTCGATGAACGGCTGGACCCCGCTTTCCGCGCCGAGGCGTTGGCCCTGCCGTCGGAGAACTACCTGCTCGAACGCATGAACCCCGCCGACCCGGCCGCTCTGCGCGCGGCGCTTATTCACCTGACGCGCGAACTCGGTTCCGCGCTGGCCGAAAACTGTTATGGGCTGGCTCATATTCTGCGGGTGACGGGGCCTTACCGTTATCACCCATTGGACGCCGGGCGGCGCGCGCTGGTCAGTTTGGCGCTGCGTTACCTCGTTGCGGGGGGGGATGCCCGTGGCGTACCGCTCGCCCTGGCTCGTTTTGCAACTGCCGACAACATGACAGAGTATATGGGCGCGCTGGGCGCGCTGATGACGAGCACGGACGAAGCGGTGCGCAATGCCGCGCTCGATACCTTCCGCAAACGCTTCGATGGTCAAACTTTGTCGCTCGACAAGTGGTTTGCCATTCAGGCCGGAGCCTGGCGCTGGGGCAAACGCGCCCAGCCGACGCTAGGCAGGGTGCGCGCGCTGATGCAGGACTCCGCCTTCAATTTGTCGAACCCAAACAAAGTTTATGCCCTGTTGGGCGCTTTCTTCCGTGGCAATCCCGGCGAATTCCATGCTGGTGACGGCAGCGGCCACGCTTTCTGGGCTGAACAGATTTGCGCGCTGGATGCCCGCAATCCACAAATTGCGGCACGGATGGCGCGCGCGTTGGAAAACTGGCGGCGTTACCCCTCAGATTTGCAGGCAAGCATCCGCGCGCAGCTTGAACGGGTGAAGGCGCAGCCGGGGCTGTCCAACGGAGTGGCGGAAGTGATCGACAAGGCGCTGGGTTGAGAAAACTGAATTCCCGCTGCCTATGTTTTCCGTCTTTTTTTCCAACCGTTTCGAGAACCTGCTGGATGCCTTGCTGGCGCGGCGGGGGGACTCCCCAAAAAGGGAGGCAGGGCCGTTTGCGCGTTGGCAAGTGATTGTTCCGGGGAGCGCTATCAGGCGGCGCGTCGAGTTGGCGATGGCGGATCGCTTCGGGATCAGCGCAGGAGTCGATTTCGATTATCTGGCGCAGTGGTTATGGCGACAGGTTGGCCGCGTGGTGGAGGTTCCGGAGGTTTCGCCCTATGC
>WRJU01000149.1 GCA_009778425.1 Pseudomonadota bacterium | reverse complement strand
CGCACCACGTTGTACGGGTTGGTGGAACCGATGCACTTGCAGATGATGTCGGTCACGCCCATGACTTCAAACACCGCGCGCATCGGGCCGCCGGCGATGATGCCGGTTCCGGCGGAAGCCGGCCGCATCAGCACGTAGGCCGCGCCATGCTTGCCTATCACCGTGTGATGCAGGGTTCCGTTTTTGATCGAGACTTTTCTCATTCTGCGACGGGCTTCGTCCATCGCTTTCTGGACGGCCACCGGCACTTCGCGGGACTTGCCCTTGCCCATCCCGATGCCGCCGTCGCCGTCACCGACCACGGTGAGGGCCGCGAAACCGAGAATCCGGCCGCCCTTGACCACCTTGGTCACGCGGTTGATCGACACCATCTTTTCGCGCAGGCCGTCATCACGCTCCTCGGAGGCTTGCTTGCGCTGATTTTGCTGCTTGGCCATTCGTAATCCCCTTTAGAACTTCAGACCGCCCTCGCGGGCGGCTTCAGCCAACGTCTTGACGCGACCGTGATAGAGGAAACCGGCACGGTCGAAGGCCACGGTCTCGATTCCGGCGGCCTTCGCGCGCTCGGCAATCAGTTTGCCCACTTCTGCGGCAGCGGCCTTGTCGCCGCCATTGGGTACCCGGGCGCGCAACTCCGCTTCGAGCGTGGAAGCCGAAGCCAGCACTTTCGAGCCGCAGCCGGAAATGACCTGGGCATAGATATGGCAGTTCGACCGGAACACGGTCAGGCGCACAGCCTTCAACTCCGCAAGTTTGGCGCGAGTTTTGCGCGCGCGGCGAAGACGGGATTCTCTCTTGTTCATGATACGGTCGCCTTACTTCTTCTTGGTTTCCTTGATCACAACCTTTTCATCCGAATAACGGACGCCCTTGCCCTTGTAAGGCTCGGGAGCGCGGTAAGCCCGCACTTCGGCTGCGACTTGACCGACCCGCTGCTTGTCGATCCCCTTGATGATGATTTCGGTCTGGGTCGGCGTTTCAGCACTTACCCCTTCCGGCAACTGATAGACGACCGGATGGGAGAAGCCGAGGGAGAGATTGAGCTTGTCCCCCTGCGCCTGGGCACGGTAGCCGACGCCAACGAGGGTCAGTTTTCTCTCGAACCCCTTGGTCACTCCCGTCACCATGTTGTTGATCAGCGCGCGCGTCGTGCCGGAAAACGCGTTGGCGTTCTCCACCCCCTCGCGGGGCTTGCACACCAGCGCATCGCCTTCGCGCTCCACTGTGACCGAGGGATGTACCACATGGCTCAATGCGCCGAGCGGCCCCTTGACCGAGAGGTCGCCCCCGGCAATCTTGATTTCGACACCGCCCGGAATGGCCACCGGATTCTTTCCTATGCGAGACATGGAATCCCCCTCAGGCCACAAAACAGATGACTTCGCCGCCAACACGGCTGGCGCGCGCGGCGCGGTCGGTCATCACGCCCCTGGGGGTCGACACGATGGCCACTCCCAGTCCATTCATGACCTTCGGCAGATCATCGCTTCCCTTGTAGACGCGCAAGCCCGGACGGCTGACCCGCTCGATGCGCTCGATCACCGGACGGTCGGCGTAATACTTGAGCGCCACATCGAGTTCAGCCTTGCCGGCCGCTTCGCGGACGACGTAAGCGTCGATATAACCCTCATCCTGCAAGACCTTGGCAATCGCCACCTTCAGTTTCGACGAAGGCATGCGCACACTCGCTTTCCCGGCCTGCTGGCCGTTGCGGATCCGCGTCAGCATATCGGCGATAGGATCGGACATACTCATCTTTTACTCTCCTTACCAGCTCGCCTTGGTCATGCCAGGCACTTCGCCGTCGAAAGCGATTTCGCGCAACTTGTTGCGGCACAAGCCAAACTTGCGGAACACGCCACGCGGACGCCCGGTCAGCTTGCAGCGATTGCGTGCGCGCACCGGACTTGCGTTGCGCGGCAATTCCTGCAGGGCCAGCCGCGCGGCCATGCGCTCTTCGTCGGAGAGCTTCGCATCCTTGATTTTCGCAATCAGATCGGCGCGCCGGGCAGCGTACTTCGCCATCACCTTGCGGCGCTTTTCCTCACGGTTGATCAGAGCCAGTTTCGCCATATCACCCTCAATTCTTGAACGGGAACCGGAACGCGCCCAAAAGCGCCTTCGCTTCCTTGTCGGTCTTGGCCGTCGTCGTGATGCTGATATTCATCCCGCGCAGCACGTCGATCTTGTCGTACTCGATCTCGGGGAAAATGATCTGTTCCTTGACCCCGAGGTTATAGTTGCCGCGCCCATCGAACCCCTTGGAAGCGATGCCGCGAAAGTCGCGCACACGCGGCAGGGCAACCGACACCAGACGGTCGAGGAACTCAAACATCCTCGGGCCGCGCAACGTCACCATGCAGCCGATCGGATAGCCATCACGAATCTTGAACCCGGCAATCGACTTCTTCGCCTTGGTAATCACCGGCTTTTGTCCGGCGATTTTCGTCATGTCGCCAATCGCGAATTCGAGCACTTTCTTGTCGCCGACCGCCTCGCCGACACCCATATTCAGGGTGATCTTGGCAATGCGCGGCACCTCCATGACGGACTTGTAGCCGAACTGTTTGAGCAGATCGGGAACCACCGTATCCCTATAAAACTGTTGCAAGCGAGCCATAGCTATTCCTTACGCGTCCACCATCTCGCCGTTCGACTTGAAGAAGCGCACTTTGCGTCCATCTTCAAGCACCTTCACCCCGACACGCTCGCCTTTTTGCGAAGCGGGGTTGAACAGCGCGACATTCGAGACATGGATTGGCATCTCCTTCTCGACGATGCCGCCCACTTCGCCCTTGAGCGGGTTCGGGCGCACATGCTTCTTCACCCGGTTCACCCCCTCGACCAACAGGCGCTCATCGTCGACACGGCGCAACACCGTGCCACGGCGACCGCGATCCTTGCCCGCGAGCACCACAACCTCATCACCCTTGCGGATCTTCTTCATCCCTGAACCCCTCAGAGCACTTCCGGCGCCAGCGAAACGATCTTCATGAACCGTTCCGTGCGCAACTCGCGCGTTACCGGTCCGAAGATGCGCGTACCGATCGGCTCAAGCTTGTTGTTGAGCAACACGGCGGCGTTGTTATCGAACTTGATGAGCGAACCATCGGGACGGCGCACACCCTTGGCCGTGCGTACCACGACGGCGCTATAAACGTCGCCCTTCTTGACCCGCCCCCGAGGCGCGGCATCCTTTACCGTGACCTTGATGATGTCGCCCACGGTGGCGTAACGGCGTTTCGAGCCGCCAAGCACCTTGATGCACATCACCGAACGTGCGCCGGTGTTGTCGGCCACATTGAGCCTGGACTGCATTTGAATCATGAAAGTATCCCCAACTTGCCCCGCTCCAGGAGCGGTCAGTATTGGAACCCGTCTGGGTCGATCAGCCCGGATGAACTCCGAGACACGAAAGGGTTGATTCTAGCACCATCCGGATGTTTTGCAAGCCCCTTTTGAGGAAAAAGAGAAAGAATCAAGCTATTCCCCACGATCATGGCAGAGACGAGTAACATCCGGGACTCCTGCGGAACGCTAACGCCAGAGGTTTCCCATGTATCTGCCCACAGAACGCTTGGTAGCCCAGAAACAAAAGCCTGACTTCAAGGTACTGCTTGCGGGCCAACCTCTCTTCCACGATCTCTCAAACGAAGAGGTCGCACGCATTACGCAGAATGTACGGGAACTCCGACCGAAAAAAGGCGAGATTCTGTTCAACAAAGGAGACGAATGCAAGGGGCTGCACATACTTCTTACCGGCCTGGTCAAGCTGTCCTTCATTTCGCCCCACGGGCACGAGAAAGTCGTGGAGATCATCCATCCGGGCCAGATGTTCGGAGAAGCCCTGATGTTTCTGGAGCGCCCCTATGTCGTTTCCTCGCAGGCGCTGGCCGACTCCTGGGTCCTCTACTTCCCCAAGTCCACCATTTTCGAGGAACTGGAACGGGATCCGCGATTGGCTCATAAAATGATCGCCGGGCTCTCCGTGCGGCTGCATCAACTCATCAGCGACATCGAAGACTATTCGCTGCACTCCGGCAAGAAGCGCGTCATCGGCTATCTGCTGCGGGAAATCGCGGACGTCTCGCCCCCGATTGAAAACCACGCCTGCACCATTCATCTGTCCATCAGCAAGAACATCATCGCCTCCCTCCTCAGCATGACGCAGGAGCATTTTTCGCGCATCCTGCACGAACTTGCGGAACTCGGCCTGATCGCCGTCCGGAGCCGGGAAATCCATATCCCGGACCTGCGCAAGTTGCAGCAATACGAAGACGAAGACTGAGTGGTTTCTGCCTGACCGTATCAAAAACACCCCATCCCGCCTACGGGAGAGGGAGAAGCGCGTTGTATCATCATGAAGCCGCCGCTGATCGGCTGGTATACAATTCCAAGCCGAATACGATTTCGCGTTGAACATCGCGGCGCTTCCCCGTTTTAGCTCTCCATCAAGGCATGAATACTGTTTCTCCCCCGTCTCTCCATCGCGCCCTGGAACTGGGTCGCCGTGTGCTCGAAATCGAGGCGCAAGCGGTCGCCGCGCTTGCCGAGCGGATCGACGAGTCCTTTGGGCAGGCCATCGACATGATCCTCCGATGCCGGGGACGGGTCATCGTCAGCGGCATCGGGAAATCCGGCCACATCGCGCGCAAATTCGCGGCCACCCTGGCAAGCACGGGAACCCCGGCCTACTTCGTGCACGCGGCTGAAGCCGCGCACGGCGACCTCGGCATGATCGCCGCCGAAGACATCGTGATCGCCATTTCCAACTCCGGCGCGAGTGCGGAACTGCTCACCATCGTGCCGCAGGTCAAACGGCGCGGGGCACGGCTCATTGCCATGACCGGCAACGCCGACTCGCCGCTCGCGCGCGAAGCCGACATCCACCTCGATGCCGCCGTCCGCGAAGAAGCCTGCCCGCTCAACCTCGCCCCCACCGCCAGCACCACCGCCGAACTGGCTCTGTCGGACGCCCTCGCGGTAGCGTTGCTCGACGCACGCGGCTTCGATACCGAAGATTTCGCGCGCTCGCACCCCGGCGGCAATCTCGGGCGGCGGCTGCTCACGCATGTGCGCGATGTCATGCGAGCACGCGAGCGCGTACCTGCCATCGCGGGCGATGCCCTCCTGAGCGAGGCGCTGCTTGCCATGACGCGCGGCGGCATGGGAATGACCGTAGCCTTATCCGCCAACAACGAACCGGAAGGCATTTTCACTGACGGCGACCTGCGCCGCGCCCTGGAAAACGGTATCGACGTGCGCGCCACGCGGCTCGCCGGGGTGCTGACGAAAAACCCGCACACCATCGGGCCGGACGCTCTCGCGGTAGAGGCCGCTGAAATAATGGAGCGGCTGAGCATCAACCAACTCCTGGTCGTCGATGAGAGCGGCGCGCTCGTGGGGGCGCTGAACACGCACGACCTCATGCAGGCGCGAGTGATCTGATGCAAGGGCTCCTCAATCTCATCTACCGCTTCTACCCACTGGCCATTGCGGCGCTGCTCGCCGCCGGGGCAACTTGGCTCGAACGCGCAACCCGCAGCCCCGAACCCGTTGCCGACGCCGCCGTCAGCCAAACCCCCGACTTCATTGCCGAAACGGCGCGCATCACGGGCTTTGCCAAGGACGGCAAACTGCTCTACACACTCGACTCTACGCGCCTCACCCATTTACCTGTTACCGATTCGACCCATATCGAGCAACCCAAGCTGGAACTCATCGCCCAGGGGCGGCATATGTGGATCAATGCCAAGCATGGCGAAGTCGGCCCCAAGGGCGAACAGGTAGATTTCACCGGCAATGTCGAAGCCGAACGCGAAGGCGTCCCCTCCGAAGCGCCTCTGCGCCTTTTCTCGGAGCAGCTCACGGTCTGGCCGCAGGAACAACGCGCCGCCAGCAATGTCCCCGTGCGCATCACCCAGGGGGAAACTCGCGCCGACGCAAACAAATTCACGGCTGACAACATATTCGGCGTCATGAAACTGTCCGGAAAAGTCCGGATGCTTCTCGCTTCCCGCAACAAGAGGAATTCATGATGCGCATCCTCCTCGCCGCCCTGCTGCTGATTGCCCTGCCCGCTCACGCCCAACCGTTCGACCGCAACCAGCCGGTCAACATCGACGCCGACAAAGTAACCGTGGACGACCGCAACAAGGTCCACATCTTCGAGGGCAGCGTCGTACTGACCCAGGGGACGTTGACGATCAAGGGCGACAAGATCGTCGTCACCCAGGATGCCTCCGGCTTTCACAACGGCGTTGCCACCGCCGGAAGCGGACGGCTGGTTTACTTTCGTCAAAAGCGCACAAGCGACGGAGCCTGGATCGACGGCGAAGCCGAACGCATCGAATACAGCAGCCAGAGCGAACGGGCCAAGCTGTTCAACCGCGCCCAGATACAAAGCGCTGGCGACATGGTGCGGGGCCAATACATCGAGTACGACATCGCCACCGAAAACTACCTCGTCACCGACGCGCCAGGGCGTACCGGCAGCAGCAAGCCCCCTGCCGAGGGCCGCGTCCACGTCACCATCCAGCCCAAGGACAACAAGAACAGCGCGACAGAGGCTAAGCGCTGAACACGCGCCAAGCGCAATCCCCGTCATGGATGACGGAGCCAAAC
>WRJU01000148.1 GCA_009778425.1 Pseudomonadota bacterium | reverse complement strand
CCCCGACGCTCCGTAAGGAGCGTCTCTATTTGTGGGGTTGGATCTAGCCCCGCCAGAGATAGCATCTCCGGCCCGACGCCCCGAAAGGGGCGTTTCTCTTTCCGAAGTTGAATTTGTCCCACAACCTGCGGGACAAATTCAACCGAATGACTGAAGAGAGCACTCATCACAGCAACTCCCCCGGCGCAACAGCACGCGCCAGCAACTGCCCCAGATCAAGGTTCTTGCTGGCTTCAGCCCAGTCCGGCTCCTGGGTGAAGGGCTGGCGAACGTAGAACGGGCCTTCAATCTTGTCCCCATCCACCAGCACGACAGCCAGAATGAACTTGCCGGACTGGTTCAGGCCGTAGAGGATTTCGTTCTTCGTGACTGTGATTGTGGACTGGCCCTTGGCACGGCCTTTTACTTCGATGTGGCGCGAGGTCTTCAGTGCGCCGTCCTCGGATTTTGGCAAACTGGTTACGTCCCATCCGCATTTCTGCGCCGACACATCAGTGACCTCATAACCGAGCGCACGTTCGGCGTCCATGACGGCCTGCATGGCAATGCGCTCGACACGCTCACGGGCATCGACATTTGCCGTCCATCCTGGCTGATTCTTGCGTTGCATCAGCAGCCCCGCCGGGATGACGAGCGCACCGCCCAGTACAACCGGTGTGGCCGAGACGACACGGCGCATGGCCTGAAGTTCTTTCTCGCGGGACACACGTCGCGCAACGAGATCGTCGATGCTGCGGCGCACGTTTTCCAGCGTCAGGCGCACGTCCTTGCCTGCGGCCAGATCGTCTTGCAGCTTGATGTAACGGTCTTCCCAGAAACTGATTTCCTTGACCAGCCGCTCGTGGACGGCAGCAAGCGTTTTGTCCACGAACTTCTCGCGCCTGGAACGTACTTCGTCGAAGTGTTCGGGTACGAGGTGGCTTCCGGCATAGGCCAGCGCCGTGTGCTCCAGATTCTTGGCAATCCACGGCGCGGCCAGAATATCCTGGATCAGTGCCATGTCGCTTGCCGCCAGCGGCTCCAAATCCAGATGGGGTGCCCAGCCAGCATTGACGGTGCTGCCCGTTGCATCAATCTCGACAAACTGCATACGGCGCGAGGTAATGCGGGAGGGGTCGCTTCCTTCCTTGACCGAATGGTCGATGAGGAACAGCACCTTGGGGCTAAGACCCATGTCGCTCGGATCGACTAACACCGCACCTTGCTTGAGCTTGTTGCGATGCTGCTCCAGCACGATGTCGGTGACAGACTGCATCAACGGATGCCCCGGATGCAGCAAGCTGGCCATCGGGCTGCCTGTGCGGTGGATGAGCCGGACGTACTGCTTCTCGAAACAAACGCGCTCGTAGCGGCGCAGCACCGGGTCAGTGTTGCGGCGATCCCGCCCCGTGATTCTCCGGTCACGCTCGCGGATGATGGCGGGGACGTTGGTGATTTCATAGCGACCCTGCTCGCGGGGCCGCAATTCGCCTCCCAATGCTGCAAAAGCCTGATTGAAGAAGGTGCGGATGAAGAATGGCTGGAGCTTGCGAGCCTCGGCCTTTTCCATTTCTTCCTTCACGGCAAACAGCCGCTTTTCGTCCATCACTTCTTCGCACAAGGCGTTGCGCTTGAGGATGTTTTCGAGGTGTTCTATGTCGAGTACGCCCTCGACCTTCTCGCGTTGACGGGCATGTACCTCTGGATCAGCTCCGTAGCGGATGGCTTCGATCAGGAAGTCCTTGAGGCTCTTTTCCTCAAATGCTTCACCGAGGACATTGAACACGCGCCCACCAAGCGCATTACTGACCACTTCGAGCTTGTCAAACAGAATCTGGAAAACATCGCCTTCCCGGGTTCCGGAGGCGACCATGTTCCAGAGGTAGCAAACCTCTGTCTGGCCGATGCGGTGGATGCGGCCAAAACGTTGTTCAATGCGGTTGGGGTTCCACGGCAGATCGTAGTTGACCATCAGGTTGGCATTTTGCAGGTTCACGCCTTCGCCCGCCGCGTCGGTGGCGAGCAGCACACGCACCGTCGGGTCGTTGCGGAACTGCTCCTGTACCTTGCGCTGCTCTTCGCGCTTGACGCCGCCGTGAATCATCACGACGGTATCCTCGCCGCCGCCAATCACGCCGCGAATCTTTATCGCAAGGTAGTTCAACGTGTCGCGGTGCTCGGTAAAAATAATGAGCTTGCGCTGAAGGCCATTGGCATCTCGCATCTCCGGCGTTTGCAGCAAATTGGAAAGCTCATCCCATTTGCGATCCTGGTTGGAATGAACAATTTGCCGTGCCTGCTCCTCCAGCCCTTCGAGGACGGTGATTTCTGCTTCGAGTTCGGTAATGGTCTGCGCGGCGGTGGCCTGATCGACGAGTTCCTCCTCGATGTCCTCGTATTTATCTGAGGAGTATTCGTCAGCCAGATCCCAGATGTCTTCTGGGGCTTCATACTGTGGCATTCCGGTCAGCATTTCGGCCAGAAACTGCCCGCGCTGGCGCAGCTTTTCTTCCTCGACCCGGCGCTTGAGTTTTTTGCAACGGCGTTCGAGGGATCGGTAGATTGCCTCCGGGCTTGATGCCAGCCGTCGCTGCAACCCCGTCAAAGCAAACCCCACTCTGCCCTTGCGACCGCTATCAGCCAACTCGTCGGCCTTGGCAAATTCGGTTTTTACATACTCCGTCACCGCCGCGTACAAGGCTGCTTCCAGATCGGAAAGTTTGTAGTTGGCGGTGTAGGCGCGGCGCTCCGGGAAAAGCCGAGTGCCATCAAACTTGAGCAAGTCTTCCTTGACCATGCGGCGCATCAGGTCGGCAACGTCCACTTTGTGGACGCCATCGCGGAACTTGCCGTAGAAGCGGTCGGCATCCAACAGCGACATGAAGAGTTGAAAGTCTTCTTCCTTGCCGTTATGCGGCGTGGCTGTCATCAGCAGGAAATGGCGGGCGATGGAACCCAACAACTCGCCGAGTTGGAATCGCTTGGTTTTGCTGATCTTGTTGCCGGAATAGCTGGCAGACAGTTTGTGGGCCTCATCGACCACCACCAAGTCCCATTGCGTGAGACGTAGTTTGTCTTTTAGTTCTTCTGCGCGCGCCAATTGATCCACGCGGGCGATCAGTAAATCGAAGTCATCGAAAGGATTGCCGCTACGAGATTCCTCGACCTTTTCACGCGAGAACAGCGAGAATGAAAGCCCGAATTTCTCGTCCATTTCGTCCTGCCACTGTTCAACCAGACTACCGGGCGCAACGATCAGCACGCGCCTAGCGTCGGCGCGCATCAACAATTCGCGGATGAACAGCCCGGCCATGATGGTTTTGCCCGCGCCGGGGTCGTCGGCCAGCACGTAACGCAGCGGCTGGCGTGGCAGCATGGATTCATACACTGCCGTAATCTGGTGCGGCAACGGTTCCACGTTCGAGGTGTGGACGGCCATCATTGGGTCGAACAGATAGGCAAGGTTGATCCGGTAAGCTTCAGCGGCGAGCTTGAAATCCTCACCGGGCGCGTCGAACGCCCACGGACGGCCTGCCTCAGCCAGGGACAGGTTCGCTTCGTCGGTACGGAACAGCATTCGCTCGCGTAGCGCGCCGTCGGCGGTCTTGTAATAGACGGTAAGTGCGCTATCGCCGACAGGTTCGGTTGTGACGATGCGCACCACCTGTCCGGGTTCCAGACCCGAAATGGCTGCGTCCTTCTGGATTTGTTCGAGCTTCAGCACGTTCGGTTTCCTTATTCTGACGAGCCATATCCCGGTGCGAGCATGAGATTGGTGACGCCGTAAAGCGCCTGCCGATTGCGTAGCCACAGGTGATATTCATTGCCCTTGAGGCTGTGGTCTTCGGTGCAGTCCACATTCCAGCGACGCAGCAGGTAGCCAGCCATCGCCGCACGGATGCGCACCTTGAGTACGCCGCCTTCCATGCCGTGCTCGGACTCGATGGTGTCCGGGTGCTGCACGTTGGCCGGGTGCGGTACAAGTTCCAACTCAGTGATACGGTTCCATTGAATGTCCTGATCCGACAGTTCATGGTCGGCGACGACATCCGGCAACAGGTTGGCGCTGTCGAAACGACCCAAGGCGAAGTCGCGGAATTCGCCGCTACGCCGGTCGAAAGCCCTGACATGCCAGCGCAGGCCGCTATCAGCCAGGGCGAAGGGTACGATTTCGCGCATCGTCAGGCCACTGGACAAGGAACGGTACGCGACTTTGACGGCAACGCCACGATAGATGGCGCGCGTAATGGTCGACAGCAGATCGAGATCGACCTTGCCTGGCAAACTGGAGTCTTCCGCCGCTATCACGCCCTTCCAGCGGATTGGCTCACCATCGCCGTAACCTTGGAACAGCCAGGTAAAGACGCGCTCGACCGGGAAGTCGAACAGGGGTAGGAACCACGCTGCCCGCACGTAGACTTTGCCCTTGGTGTCGTATTCCATGTTGCGCGGAGCCAGTTCCTTGTACTGGGCAATGTCCCGAGTAGCCGCCGCTGCCTGGATGCCGAAGCGCGTTACCAAATCATGACGGCGGATCTCGCCCATGAAGCGTAGGCGCAACTCAACGAACGCGAGGCGGTCGGACTGCGCTTGTGTCAATTCTAGTAGTCGATCAGTGGTCATGGTTGTACATAAGATGCATTCTTTCACGGCATCATATGTGCATCAAAATGCGCCGTCAATATGTGCTTATAAAATGCTTTATTATCATCAAAAAGATGATAATGCATGAGTGACGGCAAAAGGTTTAAGGGAATGATAACGGAATGGTTTAAGGGTGAAAGGCTCTACCTAAAAAGGCAGGTGCAAAAGGCCAAGGACAGTCGTCGGCTGCCGCAAGTTTTCCATCTTTCCCTTTCCATGCTGGCACAACTTCCCGATGACACTGTTGCCGTTGGCGCAGCAATCCTCACATGTGATAGCCTCATGCTCCAGATTACGTTTGCCATGATCGTGCCGCATTCAAAACCGGTGGCGGCCTGATGCAGATTTTCGGTGCTGAAAACCTTGTGTAATTCCTGTGTAATCGTGCCAAGAAAATTACACAAAATATGAGAATTTGATAGAACAACAATGAGGCTTATTTCTTCATAACAGGTTGATTTATTTACACTTACAGAACAATCTGGAATCGAAGAGAATTGCTAGTCCGCGTCTTTGTAAACCGAAGGTCGCGGGTTCGAATCCTGCCGAGGGCACCAAATCCCCATTCGAAGATGTCCAAACAAGTCCGCTTGAAGGGCTTGCCTTCGCTGGATGTTATTTCTATTTACAAAGCGGGCTGTGCAGGGCTTATTCCCATAAAAAAAGGGCGCCGAAGCGCCCTTTTTCAGACTGAATCGCTGGAAAAGCTGCGATTAGAAGTCGTGGCGGAAGCCAACGGTGAAGCCACGGCGATATTTGGCATCTTCCGCGCCGGAGCCGTAAGCGTTATCAACGCTACCTACCTTATTACCGCCGCCGACGCCACCAAAGCCATAGAACCCAGCGTGCCCCCAATCATCCTCACCCTTATATGCTTTGTTATGGTTCTGTACCGCAAACTGCGAGTACAGGACGGTGCGCTTGGAAAGGGCATGCTCATAGCCGATGGCCCACTGACCCAAGGTCGGTTTACCGTCTTGATTTTTATAAAGCTTGTTCTCGCTGGCACGGCTGTAGGAGGTCAGGATCGCGTCATTGGGGGTGATCTTGAAGGTCGCGCCGATCATCCATTGCGTGACCTTGGAATCCTTATCCCAATTACCTCCGCCAACGCCATTCCTCTTGGTCGTGCGGCGACCGATCGTGGAACCCACCTTGACAAAGCCAAAGTCATACGACGCAAACAGATCATAGGCATTGAATATACCGTTGCTCACGGGGTCGATGTGCTTGTGAGGATCCTTCAGCGAAGCAGTGTGGTAGTTGGCGCCCACGAACAGATTGTTCCAGGTGAAGCTCGGCGCAATCGCCCAGACGCGGACATCACCTTTGTTTTCGATGGCTTCCTGGCCAGTATTACTAAGAGCCCCCACAGGAGCACCATTGAAGGTGTAGCCAACGATGAAGCTGAAGCCGCCAAAGCTCGGGGAAATGTAGGCTGCCAGGTTGTTCAGGCGAGCGTCTTGCACCAGCACGTTGTTGGTTGCGCCAAGGCCGTTCTTGCCGAAAGGATCGACGGCGCTGGTGAAGAGGTGTTGCGGGGTGTACTGACGGCCAAAGGCGACCGTACCGAAAGCACCGGCCAAGCCAGCGTAGGATTGACGATTGTTGCCCTTCAGCATCGCATCATTGTCACCGTTCAGGCCTTCTTCCAGCACAAACACAGCCTTCAGGCCGTTACCCAGGTCTTCCGTCCCCCGGAAGCCGATGCGGTTGGCCTTGGAAACGCCGGAGTCGATGGCGTTACGGGTTTTGTATTTTTCGGATACAGGAACTTGACCTTGGTAACCGGTTTGGTGATATCGGGTGCTGCTACCCAACGACACAAAGCCGTAGTCGATCGTGCCATACAGGGTTACGTTCGATTGCGCGAAAGCCGGGGCGGACAACAAGCCGGCGACAGCCAGCGCGATTAGTTTCTTTTGCATGTAGTTCTCCTCAAGTTGAATCGGCGCTCCCACCGGCGGCAAGAGCCCAACAGGGACCTCTCA
>WRJU01000147.1 GCA_009778425.1 Pseudomonadota bacterium | reverse complement strand
ACACGGTGGCCTTGATCGTGCCGCGCGGAAGATTGATGTGATCCTGCGCCATGCAGAAGATGTCGTTCCATAACCGCGCTTCCAGGTGGCTTTCCATCTTCGGCAGGTAGTAGAAAGGCCCGGCTCCGCGCGCGACCAGTTCTTTTGCGTTGTGGAAGAACGACAGGGCGAAGTCGAATATTCCGCCGGAGACGCGCTCACCGTCGACCCGTACATGCTTTTCATCCAGATGCCAGCCGCGCGGGCGGATTTGCAGGGTGGCGGTTTTTTCGTTCAGCTGGTAGGACTTGCCCGCTTCGTTCGTGAAGGTGAGTTCACGCCGGATGGCCTTGTAAAGATTGACTTGCCCCTGTATCTGATTGTCCCATTTCGGGCTGTTGGAATCCTCGAAGTCGGCCATGTAGGAATCCGCGCCTGAATTGAGGGCGTTGATGATCATCTTGGCTTCGACCGGGCCGGTGATTTCCACCCTCCGGCATTCCAGCGCCTTGGGCAAGGGTGCGACTTTCCAATCGCCTTCGCGGACGCTTCGGGTTTCCGGCAGAAAATCCGGCATCTCGCCTGCGTCGATCCGGGCTTGACGCGCGCGGCGCATCTCCAGCAGTTCTTTGCGTCGCGGCGCAAAGGCGCGATGCAGCCTTGCGAGCAGTTCGAGCGCCTCGAAGCTGAGGATAGCTTCATAGCCAGGGAGGATAGGCGCATCAATGGTCACGCCTTCAGGCAATTTGATGTTCATGACGGTTTTCCTTTTGTCTGGCGGGGGAATGCCCTTCCGTGTGGAATTCCCCTCTCCCATCTCTTCGGGGTTCCCCTCCCGACAAGCGGGAGAGGAAAATGCGGAGGTAAATCAGGGTTTCCTTAGTGGAATTGCGCTTCTTCGGTCGAACCGACGAGTGCCTTGACAGAGGAATGGCCGCCCTGGATGATCGTCGTGACTTCGTCGAAGTAGCCCGCGCCCACTTCCTGCTGGTGGGCAGCGAAGGTGTAGCCCTGATCGCGCGCGGCGAATTCAGGCTCTTGGACCATTTCTACGTAATGGCGCATGCCTTCGCCGCGCGCATAGGCGTGTGCGAAGCGGAAGGTGTTGTACCAATTCAGATGAATGCCCGCGAGGGTGATGAACTGGTATTTGTAACCCAGTGCGGAGAGTTCTTCCTGAAACCGGGCGATGGTCATGTCGTCCAGGTTCTTCTTCCAGTTGAAAGAGGGCGAGCAGTTATAGGCCAGGAGCCGGCTTGGACAGACGGTTCGCACCGCTTGCGCGAACTCACGGGCAAAGCCCAGGTCGGGTGTGGCCGTTTCGCACCACACCAGATCGGCATAGGGCGCATAGGCGACGCCGCGCGAAATAGCTTGCTCCAGCCCGTTTTTGACGCGATAAAAACCTTCCGGAGTGCGTTCGCCGGTGAGGAACGGGCGGTCATTCTCGTCGCAATCGGACGTGAGGAGATTGGCTGCTTCCGCATCGGTGCGCGCCAGGATGAGCGTGGGGACGCCCATGATGTCGGCGGCCAGACGCGCGGCAGTCAGTTTCTCGACGGCTTCGCGGGTGGGAACCAGTACTTTGCCTCCCATATGGCCGCATTTCTTGACCGCCGCCAGTTGATCCTCGAAATGCACCCCGGCTGCGCCTGCCGCGATCATGTTCTTCATCAGTTCAAAAGCGTTCAGCACACCGCCGAAACCGGCCTCGGCATCTGCGACGATGGGCAGGAAGTAATCGACGAAGTTTTCATCGCCGAGGGAAATTCCCCGCGCGTGCTGGATTTCGTCCGCGCGTTTGAAGGTGTTATTGATGCGCCTGACCATCGTCGGAACGGAATCGTAGGCATAGAGCGATTGATCCGGATACATCGTCTCGGAAGTATTGCCGTCGGCAGCGACCTGCCAGCCTGAGAGATAAACCGCCTCCAGTCCCGCCTTGGCCTGCTGCATCGCCTGTCCGGCAGTGATGGCTCCGAAGGCATTGACATAACCTTTTTTCGCGCTACCGTGGAGTTTTGCCCAAAGCTTTTCTGCGCCGAGTTTCGCCAGTGTGTACTCGATTTGCACCGAACCACGCAGGCTCACGACATCGGCAGCGCTGTAATCGCGGCGGATGCCTTGCCCGCGCCAGCGGGGGGCGTTTGCCCATTCCTGTTCCAGGGCGGTGATTTCTGATTCACGGGACATGCTGACTCTCCTCGGGGTTAAGGGCGCTTAGGCCAATCATTAGATGTAAATATAAGTTACATCTAATGGAAATTAGTTCATGTCTTATAAAAGACATAATATATAATAAATAAAATGATAGGCGCGACAAGAGAGGGTTTACCCGATCTTTTTATGGCACAGTCGGCTTCCACCGCCGACGTATTGATCTGCCCTGATTGCTTCGTCGGCAGAGATACCCGTTGATGGCGGAGTCACAGCTCCATCACGGAAGACAATCAACAGCCCCACAAACTTTGTGTTGACTCTTCATGTTGGTATAACTAAATCTGGATCAACCGGCGCTAGCTGAAATTTTTTAATCAAACATGTCGAAATTTATGGATATGATGAATACATGTTTTGTGAAGACCATGATCCATGCGGTTTTGCGCGTCCTGTTGCGTGTCCTGGCCAGGCTGCTCTTTCGTGTAAGGGTACAGGGGAGGGGTGAGGTCCTGGCAGCGGGGAATGGACAGCGTTCGCGCCTGCTGGTGATCGCCAACCATGAATCCTTTCTCGACGGCATTCTGCTGGGGCTGTTCCTGCCGGTCGAGAAACCGGTGTTCATCGTGCACGCTGAATACGTGAAACGTCCACTCTTGCGGTTCATTTTGAATGTGTTGGCCGACTACTTGGTGATTGATCCAAGCAATCCGATGGCGATGAAGCACATCATCCGGCTGCTCGAGTCCGGACGTCCGGTCGTGATTTTCCCGGAAGGCCGGATCACCTTGACCGGGGCGCTGATGAAAGTCTATGAAGGGCCGGCTTTCGTGGCGGCGAAAACCGGCGCGACCTTGCTGCCGGTACGGTTGGACGGGCTAAGCCACAGCTATTTTTCAAAAATGGCCCACTGGCCGCGAAAACTTTTTCCGCGTATCACGCTCACGATACTGCCGCCCACGACGCTGCCGATGCCGGATGCCTCCAATGCCAAGACGCGCCATTACAGATTGGGCGAAGCCCTGCACCGCCTGATGCAGGAAATGGCGCTGGCGGGCTCAACCCAGTGCACTCTTTATGGCGCGCTGTCCGACGCAATCCGGCTCCACGGCCGCCGCCGCCGCGTTGTGGAAGACATCAGGCAGGTGGAATACACCTATCATGACCTGCTGAAAATGTCTCTCACCTTCGGGCGATTGGCTGAACGCTTTACTGAACCCGGCGAAAAAGTGGGCCTGTTCCTGCCCAACATGGCATCGACCCTCGGACTTCTCCTTGGCCTCAGCGCACTCGGGAGAGTCCCGGCGATGCTCAATCATACGGCGGGCGTCAATGGGATACAGGTTGCATGCAATGCGGCCAGCATCCGCACCCTGATGACCTCGCGTGCCTTCGTCGAGCAGGCGAAGCTTGCTGATAAGCTCGCCGCCTTGCAGGGCTTGGAACGCATCGTTTATCTCGAAGACCTGTGCGGGAAGATGACTTTCCGCGACAAGCTCTGGCTGATGGGGTGGGCGCTATGGTTCCCGCGCCAAGTGGAAGCTGATGCCAGCCCCGAAGACGCCGCAGTGGTGCTCTTTACCTCAGGTTCCGAGGGCAAGCCCAAGGGGGTGGTGCTTTCGCACCGCGCCATCCTCGCCAACGTCGTGCAATTCCGAGCCGCTATCGGCTTCACGCACGATGATCGCGTGTTGAACGTGCTGCCCATTTTCCATTCCTTCGGCCTCACTACGGGGACGTTGTTGCCACTCCTCACGGGCGCGAGCGTTTTTCTTTACCCCTCGCCGCTGCATTACCGGGTGATTCCGGAACTGGCCTACGACCGTGCTTGCACGGTATTGCTCGGCACCAACACCTTCCTTGGCAATTACGCGCGCTTTGCGCATCCTTATGATTTCTATCGCTTTCGCTTTGTCATCTCCGGCGCGGAAAAACTTTCCGCCGCAGTGCGCGAGCAGTGGTTCGAGAAGTTCGGTATCCGCATCCTGGAAGGGTACGGCACGACCGAAACCGCGCCGGTCATCACGGTCAACACCCCGATGGCCTACCGTAGCGGAACCGTGGGCCAATTCTTGCCTGGCATCGAATACCGGCTGCAATCCGTACCCGGTATCGAGCACGGAGGGGTGCTGCATGTGCACGGCCCCAACGTGATGAGCGGCTATCTGCAGGCGGACAATCCCGGCGTACTGCACACACCTGTCTCAAGCGAGGGGGCGGACTGGCATGACACTGGAGACATCGTCGAAGTTGACAGCGACGGTTTCGTGCACATCGTTGGGCGGGTCAAGCGTTTCGCCAAGGTGGCCGGCGAGATGGTGAGCCTGGAGGCGGTGGAAAAACTGGCGCAGACAGCTTCTCCCGATGGGTTTCACGCCGCTTCCATCCAGCCCGACCCTGGCAAGGGCGAGGCGCCGGTGCTCTTTACCACCGATGAGCATCTCAACCGCGCGATCTTGCAGAAAGCTGCGCAACAATTGGGCATCTCTGAGCTGTCCGTGCCGAAGAAAATCGTGCGGGTGGATGAGTTGCCGCTCCTGGGGACGGGCAAAACCGATTACGTCACCCTGCAGCGCATGGCGGAAGAAGCTTGAGCATGGGCGGTCAACGCTTCCAGTTCTCCCTTTTGCGGGAACGACGTTTCTAGCTGCTCTTCGCCATGTAGTTTATGGGCACTTTTAACGACAACACCTTCAAGAATGCCTTACTGGTGTGGTTGGGGTGGCGGCGGGAGTGAATTCCGGATTCCATTTCCCGCCCGAGAACCTGCTGCTCTTGATGCGGGAAATGGAATCGGTGTCTGCAACCATCGCTTCGTCGAGAGGCGGGCATGTACTCAGCGGTAGCGGCGGTAACGCCCGCCATCGTTCCCGTACCTGTCGTACCGCCGTACATCGCGGCGCGGTTCATACCTGTGACGTGCGACATAACGAGGCGGCGTGACGTAGTGCGTCTCTTCATAAATGACGGGCTGCGGCGTGGATGCCGCGAGAATGGCAGCAGGCAACAGCAGGGGCGCCAGCAGGATGTCGCGGACAAGGTGCCCATTGTGATGGTTGCGAGCCAAAGCGGGGGTGCTGAAACAGGTACCGGCAACGATCAAGGCGGCCAGCGTGATGCGCGAGGTTTTGCGAAATTCCATGATGATCTCCCTGGTGATGGCCGCTTGCGTCATTTCATCGCGAAACGGCGTCTTGAACATGGCTGTGACGATACCCGTTCGCGTTGGCTCGATCTTGTCTGGGCGGTAACGCTTTGTAAGCGTTTGTAGGGCGCGACCGGAACGATCAACGAGCTTTCCTGTCGGTCTTCATGGGATAATCACCCCCCTTTAGCGTTGTTCCATTTCTTTTTCATGTCCGTATCCCTGCCCGATTTTTCCCCGGCCCACCTCGTCGTTGCGGGCGACGTCATGTTCGACCGTTACTGGCATGGCGCAACTACGCGCATTTCACCCGAAGCGCCAGTGCCCATCGTGAAAGTGGAAAACGATGAATACCGCGCGGGTGGCGCGGGCAATGTGGCGCTGAACGCGGCCTCACTGGGCGCGGCAGTCAGCCTCGTCGGCTTGGTCGGGCAGGACGAAGCGGCGCGGCTGCTGGCCGAAAAACTCTCTGCGGGCGGTGTGCGATGTTGCCTGGTCGACATGCCGGAACATCCGACGATTACCAAGCTGCGGGTCGTCAGCCGTCACCAGCAACTCATCCGGCTTGATTTTGAAAACGATTTCGCCAGTGTGAAAACGCCGGGCATCGAAGAGCGTTTCACAACCTTGCTCGATGACGCCAATGCGGTTGTGTTCTCCGACTACGGCAAAGGTACGCTTGCCCAGGTGGCAATGCTGATCAGCGCCGCGCGCGCGCGCGGATTGCCGGTGGTTGTCGACCCCAAGGGGACGAATTTCTGGCGCTATCGCAATGCCTCGGTCATCACCCCGAACATGGGTGAGTTCGAGGCGGTTGTCGGCGCATGCCCGGATGAGGCGACCGTGCGCGAGCGTGGCGAAGCCCTGCGCGAGCACCTCTCATTGGAAGCCTTGCTCATCACGCGCTCGGAACGCGGCATGACCCTGTTGCAAAAAGGCCAGCCGCCGCTCGATCTTCCCACCCATGCCCGCGATGTGTTCGATGTGACCGGCGCGGGCGATACTGTGGTGGCTACGCTCGGCGTCTGTCTGGCCCGGGGGCTCGACCTGCCTCAAGCCACTCAGTTTGCCAATGCAGCCGCCGGAATCGTGGTCGGCAAGCTTGGAACCGCTGCCGTGAGCCGCACCGAGTTGGCTGGGATACTGGCGCGTTCCGATCACGGCCAAAAAACAGGAGATTCCCCATGATGATCGTCACCGGCGGAGCCGGTTTCATCGGTAGCAACATCGTACAGGGGTTGAATGCCCGAGG